>JADGPB010000036.1 GCA_017882655.1 Propionibacteriales bacterium | reverse complement strand
GGCATCAACCTCCTCCGTGAGGGCCTCGACCTTCCTGAGGTGTCGCTGGTCGCGATCCTCGATGCCGACAAGGAAGGCTTCCTGCGCAGCGGACGCAGCCTCATCCAGACCATCGGCCGTGCGGCTCGAAACGTGGACGGTCAGGTCCACATGTACGCGGATGCGGTGACACCGTCGATGCAGCACGCCATCGACGAGACGAACCGACGCCGGGAGAAGCAGGTCGCCTACAACGTGGCTCACGGCGTCGATCCGCAGCCCCTGCGGAAGAAGATCGCCGACATCACCGACATGCTCGCGCGAGAAGACGCCGACACTCAGAGCCTCTTTGCCCGCAGTGGGGGACGAGGCGGCAAGCGGCAGGCGCCGGTCCCCTCCCTGTCCGAGCGAGCGGCGAAGCGTGACCTCAAAGGGCTGCCCGCGGGGGAGCTCGCCGACCTCGTGGCCGAGCTCACCGACCAGATGCACGGGGCGGCCGCGGAGCTGCAGTTCGAGACCGCGGCGCGACTCCGGGACGAGATCTCGGATCTGAAGAAGGAGCTGCGCCAGATGCTGGAGGCGACGCGCTGACAGCCATCGGGCCAGCCACCCGCGAACCCTGACCTTGAGCTCCCACTAGACTGGGAAGCGCTCAAGGAGGGGAGTACTCCCAAGGCGGGCATGTCGTCAACACGCCGCACCAGCGGTCGGCGGCCCGGTCGGGACATCCCGATGGACGAGACCTCCCGAGCCGATCCGGTCCGCCCTGAAAGGTCTCCTTGAATGCACGTCACCCCGCTCGCCTGGACGCTCACCATCGTGGTGCTGCTGGGGGTGCTCGCTCTCGATGTGTTCGTCGTGGGCCGACGCCCGCACGAACCCAGCACTCGTGAGAACGCTCTCGCGATCGGCATGTACGTCGGCGCTGCGCTGCTGTTCGGTGTGGGGGTTTCCTGGATGATGGGGCCGGCGTACGGCGGTCAGTTCATCGCCGGCTGGCTCACCGAGTACTCGCTGTCCGTCGACAACCTGTTCATCTTCCTCATCATCATGAGCAGGTTGAGCGTGCCCCGCCACCTCCAGCAGTTCGCGCTGCTGGTGGGGATCATCCTGGCGTTGGTGTTCCGAGGCGTCTTCATCGCGCTGGGTGCTGGGCTGATCGGGCTCTTCTCCGGGGTCTTCTTCCTGTTCGGCGCCTTCTTGATCTACACCGCGATCAGCTTGGCCAAGGACTTCTTCGAGAAGGACACCGAGGAGGAGGCCACGGACAATCTCGCGACTCGGTGGGTGAAGCGCAGGCTTCGGTTCACCGACGAGTTCCACGGCACCCAGCTGCGGATCCGGGAGGACGGGCGCCGGACCTGGACCCCGATGTTCCTCGTGATCGTGGCCCTCGGAACCGCGGACCTGCTGTTCGCCCTCGACTCCATCCCGGCGATCTACGGGCTCACGAGCGAGCCGTACCTGGTGCTCACCGCGAACATCTTCGCCCTCATGGGGCTTCGGCAGCTCTACTTCCTGCTGGGCAACCTGCTGACGAGGCTCGTCTACCTCTCGCTCGGCCTGTCGGTGATCCTGGCCTTCATCGGCGTGAAGCTGGTGCTCCATGCGATGCACGAGTACGACCTCGACGCGCGGCTGGGCTTCGACGGCGAGATCTCCCTGGGCGTCTCCCTCGGAGTGATCGTGGGGACCCTGGCCGTGACGACGATCGCGAGCCTCGTCGCGTCACGCCGCTCGCCGAGTCAGGACTGAGTCAACGCAGCGGCCCGATGCTCACGTGCTCGGCACCGGACACTGCCGTGCGGGGGAGCCTGCCCGACAGCCAGCCGAGCAGGTTGGCGTCACTGCCCGACACCTCTGACACCCCCGGGCCAGAGCCCACCCGAAGGACGAGACCGCTGCTCGTCCTGAGCGCGATCCCTGGACCGGTGGTGAGGTCCACCCTCCGGTAGAGGTTCCACGCGAGCAGCCACTGGGCGACCCTGACGTCGATGTCTCCGAAGACGAAGCCGCAATCGAGGTCGACGTGATGGAGCACGACTTCGTTGAGCCGCATCATCGACAGGTCCGAGGCCGTGAGGCCGTCAAGGCGACCGTACAAGGGGGTCGCCCATCCGTCCGCCGTCAGCTGGTCGAAGCTGTCGTTGAGGAGGCCCGAAGAGGTGTCGAGATCGATCTGGATCTCCAAAGGGGTACGGCGCGACCCGGCTTCGAGGTCCTGGACGAGATCGTCTCGCTCGAGTTCCGGACGGGAGCTCAGGCGGGTCAGGTAGCGGCGCAGGACATCGGCATTACGGGCTAGATGAGTGGCGACGTGGGCGCGGGTCCATCCGGGGAGCGCCGTGGGACCGAGCCAGTCGCTGTCGGAGATGGTGATCGTGTCCCCGAGAAGCCGTTGCGTGGCAGCCATTTTGAGCCGCCTGATCTCGACAAGGTCGGCGTCGGGAACGATCATGACAACCAACCTAGGGCCCCCGGGCCGCCGTTGGCACCACCGCGTCGAGATCGACGGACGTGAATTGTCGGTGCGCCCCCGTACGATGACCGGCGTGATGGACAGACTCATTGTCAGAGGCGCCCGGGAGCACAACCTCAAGAATGTGTCGCTCGACCTGCCTCGCGACGCCCTGATCGTGTTCACCGGTCTGTCCGGCTCCGGCAAGTCGTCCCTGGCGTTCGACACGATCTTCGCCGAGGGGCAGCGACGCTACGTGGAGTCGCTGTCCGCGTACGCCCGGCAGTTCATCGGCCAGATGGACAAGCCGGCCGTCGACTTCATCGAGGGTCTCTCGCCGGCGGTGTCGATCGACCAGAAGTCGACCTCGCGCAATCCCCGCTCGACGGTCGGCACGATCACGGAGGTCTACGACTATCTCCGTCTGCTGTTCGCAAGGGCCGGCCGCCCCCACTGCCCGCAGTGCGGCGAGCCTGTCAGCCGGCAGACGCCTCAGCAGATCGTCGACAGGCTGCTCGCCCTCCCCGAAGGAACCCGGTTCCAGGTCCTGGCGCCGGTCATCCGAGGGCGGAAGGGCGAGTACCACGAGCTGTTCACCGAGCTCGCCACCGAGGGCTTCGCGCGCGTCAGGGTGGACGGGGAGGTGCACCAGCTGACCCAGCCGCCGACCTTGGACAAGCAGAAGAAGCACTCGATCGACGTGATCATCGACCGGCTAGCCGTCAAGGCGACCGTGAAGCAGCGGCTCACGGACTCGGTGGAGACCGCTCTGCGGCTCGCCCAGGGCATCGTGTCGATCGACTTCGTCGACGAGCCGGAGACCAGCCAGAGCCGGGAACGGCGCTACTCGGAGAAGCTGGCCTGCCCCAACAACCACGACATCGCGATCGAGGAGCTCGAGCCGCGGCAGTTCTCGTTCAACGGCCCGTGGGGCGCCTGCCCCGTCTGCTCGGGGCTGGGCACGATGCTCGAGGTCGATCCCGAGCTGGTGGTGCCCGACCCGTCGATGAGCCTGTCGGAGAACGCCGTGTCGGTGTGGTCCTCCCCGACGGTCGCCGGCTACTTCCAGAACCTGCTCGCAGGGCTCGCCGAGACCGAGCTGTTCTCGATGTCGACGGCGTTCCGTGACCTGACACCGAAGGTCCAGAACCTCGTCATGCTGGGGGCCGGGGAGCCGGTCTACGTGAAGCACCGCAACCGGTACGGACGGGTGCGGACCTACTCCGCCAAGTACGAAGGGGCCATCCCGTACATCAAGCGTCGTCACGCCGAGGCGGAGAGCGACGTGGCGCGGGAGCGGTACGCCGAGTTCATGCGAGAGATCCCGTGCGCCACGTGCCACGGGGCGCGGCTGAAGCCCACCTCGCTCGCGGTGACCGTGGGCGGCAAGAACATCTCCGAGATCGCGACCCTGTCGATCGACGCCGCGGCGAAGTTCCTGTCCACGCTCGAGCTCACCTCCCGCGAGGCGCAGATCGCCGAGCGGGTTCTCAAGGAGATCCAGGAGCGGCTGCGGTTCCTCCTCGACGTCGGCCTCGACTACCTCTCACTCTCGCGGCCCGCGGGCACGCTGTCGGGCGGTGAGGCCCAGCGGATCCGGCTCGCCACCCAGATCGGGTCGGGCCTGGTCGGCGTGCTGTACGTGCTCGACGAACCCTCCATCGGGCTCCACCAGCGTGACAACCGCCGGCTCATCGACACGTTGGTCCGACTGAGGAACCTGGGCAACACGCTCATCGTCGTCGAGCACGACGAGGACACGATCCGATCGGCCGACTGGGCCGTCGACATCGGCCCCGGCGCGGGGGAGCACGGTGGCCGGGTGATCGTCTCCGGGCCGGTGAGCGAGCTGCTGGCGAGCAAGGAGTCCCTGACCGGTGCCTACCTGTCAGGCCGCCGCTCGATCCCGCTGCCGACCGCGAGGCGGCCGCTCACCGGCCGCTCGGTGACCATCGTCGGGGCGCGCGAGAACAACCTCCAGGACGTGACAGTGTCGTTCCCGCTGGGCCAGCTGATCTCGGTGACCGGCGTGTCCGGCTCGGGCAAGTCGACGCTGGTGAACGGAATCCTGTACGCAGCCCTGGCGCGCCGTATCTACAACTCCAAGCAGATGCCGGGTCGCCACACCCACATCGACGGCTACCACGAGATCGACAAGATCATCCACGTCGACCAGTCGCCGATCGGGCGAACGCCACGGTCGAACCCGGCGACGTACACGGGGGTCTTCGACCGGATCCGTGCCCTGTTCGCCGAGACCCCCGAGGCGAAGGTCCGCGGCTACCAGCCGGGCCGCTTCTCGTTCAACGTCAAGGGCGGCCGGTGCGAGAACTGCTCGGGCGACGGCACGATCAAGATCGAGATGAACTTCCTGCCGGACGTGTACGTGCCGTGCGAGGTGTGCCATGGGGCCCGCTACAACCGCGAGACGCTCGAGGTGCACTACAAGGGCCGGACGATCGCCGAGGTGCTCGACATGCCGATCGAGGAGGGTGCCGAGTTCTTCGCGGCCATTCCAGGGATCGCACGCCACCTCACGACATTGGTGGACGTCGGGCTCGGCTACGTCCGGATGGGGCAGCCTGCCACGACCTTGTCGGGCGGCGAGGCTCAGCGCGTGAAGCTCGCTTCGGAGCTGCAGCGGCGTGCGACGGGCAGAACCATGTACGTGCTGGACGAGCCCACCACCGGGCTCCACTTCGAGGACATCCGAAAGCTGCTCGGAGTGCTCCAGAAGCTCGTCGACACAGGCAACTCCGTGGTGGTCATCGAGCACAACCTCGACGTCATCAAGTCGTCCGACTGGGTCATCGATCTCGGACCCGAAGGCGGGTCGAGGGGCGGTCAGGTGATCGTCACCGGCACGCCGGAGCAGGTCGCGGCTTGCCCGGAGTCGTACACGGGTCAGTTCCTCGCACAGGCGCTCAAGGGCACCGACATCGGGGTCGCTGAGCTGCTGGTCGCGGTGCCGCCCCCGCTACCGGTCAAGAAACCACGAGTGAGTCGCCGGACTGCGTGACGGCGGCCGCGGCGAGCGCCCTTCTGGCAGGCCCGGAGATGACCGAGCCATCTTTCACCGAGAACAAAGAGCCGTGGCAGGTGCAGACGATCGCGCCGTTCGTGATCTCCGACACCGGGCAGCCCTGGTGCGTACAGACGCTGCTGAACGCCTTGTAGGTGCCCGCAGTGGGCTGCGTCACCACGAAGTTCGCGTTCTGCATGATGACCCCACCGCCGACGGGGACGTCCGCCTTCTTCACGGAGTTCCCGGACGCGGCACCGCCCCCACCGGAACCGGCTGGACTCGTCGTGCCCGTGGAACCGCCGCCGTTGGCGTTCGACCCGCCGTTGCCGTTCGCCGCGCCACCGCTCGACGTGCCCATGGAGGAGTCGCAGGCGGCAAGTCCCAGTCCGGCCAGCGTGAGGCCCATTCCTGCGGCGAAGAGACTGCGACGAGGGACGGCGGGAGACATTCGGGGTCCTCCTGTTTGGTTGACGCTTCAACCCTAGGGGGTGAGCGATGAGACAGAGTCAGTCTCGCCCACAACTCACAGCAAGAGGTGGGGTATCCACAGTAAGGCCCGATGTCGGTCGTGGCGGCTACATTGGGCGACTGTGGCAGATCCGGTGACGTACAGGCCGAAGGTGGGGTCCATCCCCACCGACGCCGGCGTGTACAGATTCAGCGACGCCCACGGCACCGTGATCTACGTCGGCAAGGCCAAGAACCTCCGGCAACGGCTCAACTCCTACTTCGCGGATCCAGCAGGGCTCCATCACCGGACCCGCACGATGGTCTTCACCGCTTCCAAGGTCGAGTGGACGGTCGTACAGAACGAGTTGGAGGCGCTGCAGCTCGAGTACACATGGATCAAGAAGTACGACCCGCGGTTCAACGTGAAGTACCGCGACGACAAGACGTACCCCTGGCTCTGCGTCAGCTGGTCTGAGGAGTTCCCACGGGTCTTCGTCGGACGTGGGTCCAAGCGGCGCGGCTGGCGCTACTTCGGCCCGTACGGTCACGCGTGGGCCATCCGCGACACGGTCGACGCGCTCCTCGGCGTCTTCCCGATGCGTTCCTGCAGCGCCGCGACGTTCCGCTCCGCGGCGGCGTCTGGTCGGCCGTGCCTGCTCGGCTACATCGACAAGTGCTCCGCGCCCTGCGTCTCCCGCATCACGCCCGAGGCCCATCGTGAGATCGCGGACGACTTCTGCGCCTTCATGGGCGGCCAGACGCGTGTGATCGAGCGGCGGCTGGAGAACCAGATGGCGGCCGCGGCCCACAACATGGAGTACGAGCGCGCGGCCGTCGTCCGGGACCAGCTGGGCGCACTGCGAAAGATCCTGGAACGCAACGCGATCGTGCTTCAGGACGGCACTGACGCCGACGTGGTCGCGATGGCCGTCGACCAGCTCGAGGTCGCCGTCCAGGTGTTCCACGTACGTGACGGACGTGTCCAGGGGGAGCGAGGCTGGGTCGCCGACCGTGCCGATGAGGGCGACGAGTCGACGCTCATCGAGGCGTTCCTGCTGCAGCTGTACGCCGAGCAGGTTTCTTCCGACATGACACCCGTCGAGCGCCGCCGCGCCGTACCGCCGCTCGTCCTCGTACCGGCGCTGCCGACCGGCGCGGAGCTCATGGAGCAGCTGCTCGCCGGCGAGCGGGGTGCGAAGGTACGGATCCAGATACCTCAGCGCGGCGACAAGCGCGTCCTGCTGGACACGGTGGCGCGGAACGCGTCCGAAGCCCTGACTCGCCACAAGACGCGGCGGGCGAGCGACCTCACCACGCGCAACCGTGCGCTCGAGGAGATCCAGGGGGCACTCGGCCTTCCGACCGTGCCGCTGCGCATCGAGTGCTTCGACATCTCCCACCTGCAGGGCACGGAGACCGTCGCCTCGATGGTCGTCTTCGAGGACGGCCTCGCTCGCAAGTCCGAGTACCGCCGGTTCGTCGTCCGTACCGTCGGCTCCAACGACGTGGGCGCCATGACCGAGGTGCTGACCCGGCGGTTCCATCGCCTGTTCGAGGAACGGCGGCTGCTCGCCGAGGTCGACGGTGACGAGGCCGCCGCCGCGCTCATCGACGCCACGACCAGGGCGCCTCGCGGGTTCGCGTACGCGCCGGGCCTGTTGGTGGTCGACGGCGGAGCGCCCCAGGTGGCGGCCGCGCAGGCCGTCCTCGACGGGCTCGGCGTCACCGACATCGCCGTCTGTGGCCTCGCCAAGAGGCTGGAGGAGGTGTGGCTTCCCCACGAGGAGTTTCCGCTCATCCTGCCGCGGACCAGCGAGGGGTTGTACCTGCTGCAACGGATCCGCGACGAGGCCCACAGGTTCGCGATCACCCACCATCGTGGCCGTCGCAGCGTGTCGATGGTCGAGTCGCTGCTCGACGATGTCGCCGGCTTGGGAGAGGTGCGCCGCAAGGCGCTGCTGCGCCGCTTCGGCTCGATGAAGAAGCTCCGGTCAGCGACCGCGGCGGAGGTCGCAGAGACCCCGGGCTTCGGCCCACGGCTCGCGGAGGCGGTCGTCGCGGCCGTGGCAGCCCAGCAGGTTCCCGAGTCCGTGAACCTGACTACGGGAGAAATCCTCGACTGAGCCGTGTGGCCCCGGCCTCTCGATGGTGGTCCCTCGCGATAATGGAACTGTGAGCGAGCACGAGACAACACAGCGGGTAGTCGTCATCACCGGCATGTCCGGGGCGGGCCGGCGCACGGCCGCGCACGCGATGGAGGACCACGGCTGGTACGTGGTCGACAACATCCCTCCCGTGATGCTTCCGCTGCTTGTGCGGCAGCTCGCGTCCGACGGGATCACGAGGCTGGCGGTCGTCATCGACGTACGCAGCCGCGCTGACATGCAGCACCTGCCGTTGGTGTTCTCGGACCTGGCCGAGCAGGGCATCACCGCGGAGATCTGCTTCATCGAGTCCACAGACGAGGTCATCGTCAAGCGCCAGGAGTCGTCCCGTCGACCGGTGCCGCTCCAGGAGGACGGCCGGATGATCGAGGGCATCCGGCGTGAGCGCCGCATGATGTCTACCCTGCGGGCCGCAGCGGACATGGTCATCGACACCACCTCGCTCAACGTCCACCAGCTGCAGCAGCGGGTGGCCCACGCGTATGGAGGCGACGACCGTGACGAGCTCCGCGTCATCGTCGTGTCGTTCGGCTTCAAGAACGGGGTGCCGATCGACTCCGACATGGTCTTCGACGTACGGTTCCTGCCCAATCCGCACTGGGTGCCGGAGCTGCGCCCGCAGACCGGTCTGTCGGAGGCGGTGTCGTCGTACGTCCTTGGGCAGCCGGCCGCCGAGCCGTTCCTCACCCACCTGCTCGCACTTCTCGACAGCGTGCTGCCCGGATATGTGTCCGAGGGAAAGCGGCAGGTCGAGCTCGCCATCGGATGCACCGGTGGTAAGCACCGCTCCACGGCGATCGCCGAGGAGGTGGCCCGCCGGCTTCGCGAGCGGTCGCTGAACGTCCAGGTCATGCACAGGGATCTCGGGCGCGAATGACGCGCCAGCTGTCCAGACTCCCGGCCGTGGCGGCCCTGGGAGGCGGGCACGGTCTTTCGGCAACGCTGACGGCGCTGCGACGACTCACCGACTCGCTGACGGCGATCGTCACGGTCGCCGACAACGGCGGGTCGTCGGGTCGGCTCCGCGAGGAGTTCGGGTGCCTGCCGCCGGGCGACCTCCGCATGGCCCTGGCTGCGCTGTGCGGGGACGATTCCGAGGGCAGGCTGTGGGCCGACGTGCTCCAGTCACGGTTCGCCGGCAATGGTCCGCTCGCCGGACATGCCATTGGCAACCTCCTGATCGCCGGCCTGTGGCAGCGACTCGCCGACCCCGTCGAAGGCCTGGACATGGTCGGCCAGCTGCTCGGGGTACGGGGCCGTGTACTGCCGATGTCTGCGGTCCCTCTGGCTATCGAGGCGGACGTCGTCGGGCTTCCCACGGCCGCCCCCGACGAAGTGATGGTCGTACGTGGGCAGGCCCAGGTCGCGAAGACCACGGGACGCGTCGTCGGGCTACGGCTGCGTCCGGATCGCCCACCCGCTCATCCCGACGCCGTGGCCGCACTGCAGGAGGCCGACTTCATCGTGCTCGGACCAGGTTCCTGGTTCACGTCCGTCCTCGTACACCTCCTCGTGCCGGAGCTCGCGGACGCGATCGTCACCTCGTCGGCGGAGCGGATCCTCGTGCTCAATCTCGTCCCGGACGACGAGACAGCGGGGTTCTCGCCTGCCGCCCACATCGACGTGCTCGCCCAGTACGCCCCGACGCTCCGGCTGGACCATGTGATCGCCGACGAGCGCTTCGCGCGGCTCGACGGACACCTCAGGACGTACGTCGAAAGCCTCGGTGCCCACCTGCACATCGCGAGGCTTGGGATGCGGGATGGGTCGGCGCGCCACGACCCGTTGCTCCTTGCCGCCTCGTTGGCTGGGGCCATGGGTCTGTGATCGGGTCTGGGACACCCGGCGCTGTATGACAAGATTGCCCAATGGCGTTGACCCAGCAGGTGAAGTCGGAGCTGGCGACAGTAGTGACGACCAAGCCCTGCTGCCGCCGCGCGGAAGCCGCCGCCATGCTCCGGTTCTCCGGTGGTCTTCATCTCGCTGGTGGTCAGATCATCGTGGAGGCGGAGCTGGACACCGGCGCCGCCGCCCGCCGCCTGCGTTCCACGATCACTGAGGTCTTCGGCCTGCAGTCCGAGCTCGTCACGGTCACCTCGTCGGGCCTGCGCCGTGGCACCCGCTACATCGTCCGCCTCATCAAGGACGGCAGTGCTCTGGCCCGTCAGACAGGTCTGGTCGACAAGCGTGGCCGTCCCGTACGTGGCCTGCCGCCGTCGGTCGTCGGTGGCGGCATGTGCGACTCGGTGGCGACGTGGCGCGGGGCGTTCCTCGCTCACGGCTCGCTGACCGAGCCCGGCCGCTCGATGTCCATGGAGGTGAGCTGCCCCGGTCAGGAGTCGGCGCTGGCGCTCGTCGGTGCCGCTCGGCGACTCGGGATCGTCGCCAAGCCGCGTGACGTCCGTGGCGTCGACCGTGTGGTCATCCGCGACGGTGACGCCATCGCCGCCATGCTCACCCGTCTCGGAGCACATCAGACGGTGCTGGCCTGGGAAGAGCGCCGCGTTCGCCGCGAGGTACGCGCTTCGGCGAACCGGCTGGCGAACTTCGACGACGCCAACCTTCGCAGGTCGGCCCACGCGGCCGTCGCGGCCGGCATGCGCGTGAGCCGCGCACTCGAGATCCTCGGCGAGGACGTACCAGGGCACCTGCTCACGGCCGGAACACTCCGTCTGGAGCACAAGCAGGCCTCCCTGGAAGAGCTCGGCGCCCTCCACGTACCGCCCCTCACGAAGGACGCCGTTGCCGGCCGGATCCGCCGACTTCTGGCCATGGCCGACCGTCGCGCGAGCGAGCTCGGCGTGCCTGACACCGCCGCCGTGCTGCCTCCTGATTACGACGAGCAGTAGTCGTCATCCACTCCTGACCCGGATGCACGCAGGCCGGGGAGATTCGTTAGGCTGACAGGGTCCGAACGTCTGTTCCGGGTGCGGGAGCATCCGGTGAGAAGGAGTCCTGCACATGACTGTCAAGGTTGGCATCAACGGGTTCGGCCGCATCGGTCGCAACTACTACCGCGCTCTGGTCGCCGCCGGCGCGGACCTTGAGGTCGTCGCGGTCAATGACCTGACCGACAACCACACCCTCGCCCACCTGCTCAAGTACGACTCGATCCTCGGCCGCTTCCCGGGCGAGGTCACCTACGACGACGACGCGATCTACGTGGACGGCAAGGCGATCAAGGCATTCGCTGAGAAGGATCCGTCCGCTCTCCCATGGGGCGAGCTCGGCGTCGACATCGTCATCGAGTCGACCGGCTTCTTCACCGATGGCACGAAGGCCAAGGCCCACCTCGATGCGGGCGCCAAGAAGGTGCTCATCTCCGCTCCGGCGAAGAACGAGGACATCACGATCGTCATGAGCGTCAACGACGACAAGTACGATCCGGCGATCCACCACATCATCTCCAACGCGTCCTGCACGACGAACTGCCTGGCGCCGATGGCGAAGGCCCTCAACGACGGCCTCGGCATCGTCAAGGGCCTCATGACGACGATCCACGCGTACACGCAGGACCAGAACCTGCAGGACGCCCCGCACAAGGA
>JADGPB010000382.1 GCA_017882655.1 Propionibacteriales bacterium | reverse complement strand
AGCTTCACGCTCTCCGGCATCGCGCTCGGCACGATCGTCGCCGTCGGGCTCTACCACCTGGCCCGCTGGCTCGCTCCCAAGGAGCTTCGCGAGGCGTCCGATGGTGCGGCACTCGTGTACGACCCGCCTGGGGCGTACGCGGACGACGACACCGATCTCGAGGCCGACAAGGCCGACAAGGCCTGACACGCAGCAACCGACGGCCCGGCTCGCTTCGGCGGACCGGGCCGTTGCTGTGTCCCGGTTGCCGCACCCGGGCCCGGGTCTGTCGACGAGCCCGGCGCCTACCTCTCCAGCGGAGGTCGCGCTCGGCGACGTCCCGTACGCGTCCAGAGCTGCGCCCGGTTGCGGCCGGGCGAGCCCACGAGGTGGAGATCGAGGACCCCGGCGGCTCCGAGCAGGGCGTGCATGGTCGTCGGACCGATGCCGGTGAAGCCCTTCGCGTGCAGCAGCTCGGCGAGCGTGTCCCCCGCCTCGGACGTCGTGGGCACCTCGTCGATCGTCCTCGGCGTCGGCGTCCTCCCCGGCTGGACGGACCACACCGCATCAGGCAGCCCGCCGTCCGCCCGAAGCTCCATCGCCGCCCTCGCGTTCGCGATCACGGCACGGATCTTCCGCTCGTTGCGGATGATGCGGCTGTCGGCCAGCAGCCGGGCCACGTCTTCCTCGTCGTACGCAGCCACCACATCGACCTCGAACCCGCCGAACGCGTCACGCATCGCATCGCGTCGGTGCAGCACCATGAGCCACGACAGGCCCACGACGAACACCTCCAACGCGACGAGCTCGAACAAGCCTCGCTCGTCGGTCACCGCCACCCCGTACTCGTCCAGGTAGTAGCTCTGGCCCACCGGATCACGCTCGGCCCAGGGGGGTAACAGGGCAGAGCCAACATCAGTAATCGTCGTCATGCCCTGACCATGTGCAGGTCCGGCACGATCCGTCAGTTCTCCACAGGACCGAGATCGAGAAACTCGGCCTGTGGAAAACCCGCGGTCAGCTCGCACGGCCTCCAGAGACCGGACGACTGCGCTGGCTCTGACCCATCGGCCCGTACGGGTACTGGGGCACCTCGGGCGCCGACACCTCGGTGAGCAACGCGAGATCGTCCTCGTCCAGGTGCGTGTCGGCGACCGCCAGCGCCTCCGCGAGCTGCGCCCCCGTACGGTTCCCCAGGATCGGCGCCACCACGCCGGCCTGGTCGGCGACCCACGCCAGCGCGACCTGCGCCATCGTGAGACCGCTGCGCGCCGCCACGTCCTTCACGGCGTCGAGGATGTCCCAGACCTTCGGGTCGGCGTTGCGCGCGTCGTAGTTCTCCATGCCGCGCTTCGGGTCCTCGCCGAGTCGCGACGCGCCCGTCGGCATCGAGTCCCGCGCGTACTTGCCGGTCAGCCACCCACCGCCGAGGGGGCTCCACGGGATGATCCCGAGCCCGTACTCCAGGCACGCCGGCACGATCTCCAGCTCGATGTAGCGCGTGAGCAGGTTGTACTGAGGCTGCAGCAACACGGGCGCCACGCGACCGCTGGCCACGGCCAGCTCACTGATCGCCGCGATCTGCCACCCGAGGAAGTTGGACAGGCCGAAGTACGAGATCTTGCCGGCGCTCACTGCATCGTCCATGAAGCGCAGCGTCTCCTCCAGCGGCGTCAGCGGGTCGTACGCGTGGACCTGGTAGACGTCGATCCGCTCCACGCCAAGACGCCGAAGGCTGCCGTCGAGCGCGCTGGTGAGGTGCTTGCGGGTCAGGCCGACGCTGTTCGGGTGCTCGCCCATCGGGAAGCGTCCCTTGGTCGCGAGCACGATCTCGTCGGTCATGCCCTCCCGCGACGCGAACCACCGCCCGATGACCTCCTCCGAGACCCCTGCCTGGTACACATCCGCGGTGTCGACGAAGTTGCCGCCCGCCGCGACGAACGCGTCGAGCTGCGCGTGCGCGCCCGCCTCATCGGTCTCTTTGCCGAACGTCATCGTGCCCAGGCAGAGGCGCGAAACGCTGACGCCGGTGCCGCCCATCAGCCGGTACTCCATGAGTCCTCCTCGTTGGTGTTCCTCATGTTTACTCCAGCACGGCTGGCAAGCACGGACGTTGCAGGCGCTTGCGTCAGCGGCGCGCGTCGAGCTCAGCGGTCAGCCGCCGAGGCGCCGTGATCCGGTACGACGCGTCGAGGAGCTCTGCCACCTCCGTCCAGTCCATGTCGATCCTGAGATCGAGGCCGAGCCACCCGAACGGGCCGACGTACGCGGGTCGGTACACGCGTGGGTCGTGCGCCAGCGCCTCGTACTCCCCCGGATCGGGGGCGAACAAGAGCGACTGGTCGTGCTGCACGTACGTTCCGTCGATCTTGATGCTGCCCCCGTAGTAGCCGAACACCTTGACGGTGTAGAACGCCGGCCGCCCGTGCGGGACCTTCTCGGCGGCTCCCGGGAACGAGAACGCGATCTCGCGAAGGCGCGCCAGAACCGGGTCGTCCTCGTCGAACATCAGCGGATGCGCCATGGCGGGCACTCTAGGTGTGACCTCCGACACTCATCCAGACCCCGATGCATTATTGTCCTGACATAGCACTCACCGAGGGGAGCAACATGTCCGCCACTGTGGCCGGGGCGCCCGTCAGCTTCGGCGTTTTCGAACTGACCCCCGACTCCGACGACCTCATCCTGCCGACCGCCGACCTGGTCTGCGCCACGTTGCAGGACACCGGCTACGTCGGCATCGACTCAGGACCCATCGGCTTCCTCGGCCGCGGCGCGGAACTGCAGGAGCGCCTGGCGAGGTACGAACTCGAGCTGTGCGGCGGCTGGGTCGACCTGCCGTTCACCGACGATGACGCGTTCGCCACCGCACTCCCAACCCTCGACGCAGCTCTCAACGTGTTCACCGCGGTGATCGGGACATCTCCCTCCCGCCTGCCGCTGCCCACGCTCGCCGACTCCGGGGATGCGCTCCGCAAGGCGAACCCTGGAGGCGGCGCCGGCCACACCCTCGATGCGGACGGTTGGGCGACGCTGGCGAAGAACGTCGCGATCGCCGCGGGACGCATCCGCGACCGCGGCCTCGAGCCCACGTTCCACCACCACGCGTGCACGTTCGTGGAGACGCCAGAGGAGATCGACCGCTTCCTCGAGGTCACCGATGTGAACCTCACGTTCGACTCCGGCCACCTGCTGCTCGGCGGCGGTGACGTGCTCGATGGGTGGCGGCGCTGGCGGGACCGGGTCAACCACCTGCACCTCAAGGACGTACGGGTCCAGCTCGCCCGCGACATCGTGGCACGCAAGGGCGGCATGATCGAC
>JADGPB010000381.1 GCA_017882655.1 Propionibacteriales bacterium | reverse complement strand
CCACTCGACCGGTACGCCGGTGCGGGCGGCGATGTCGGAAGCGATCCCGTCCGCGGTGAGTGTGGTGGTCAGCCCCGCGTCCCGCAGGTGCGCGTCGAGGCGCTGCACCATCTCTGCCGCACGTACGTCGTTGCCCTGTCGGATCTCGGTCGCCGTGGCGGCCGCCTGCGGCGACTTCTCGCGGAACGGGTCGATGCCCTTGCCACACACGTACATGCGGCCAGGGTTCGCCGGATCGTTGACGCGGATGCCGGCGGCCTCGAGGTCGGGCACCAGGGTGATGAACTCCAGCCCGAACAGCGGCACGATGCCCGCGGCCCGGCAGAGCTCGGCGAACCGCCCGTACACCACCTGGTCGTAGAAGTTGGAGATGCCGATCGCGCGAGCACCCTCAGCACGGGCGCTCTCGACGACGTCTTCTGGCGTGCTGAAAGCCGAGAAGTTCGGCGGTACGTGGACGTGGGTGTTGACGATCGGTGTGGTCATGGCTCCTCCTGGCTACCTGGCGAACGCGCGGCGTTCCGCGTCGGCCCATTGCTGCTGACTGATCCCGAGCACGCCAGGCGTGTAGCGCTTCAGCTCGGAGCTGGCACGTGCGACCTGACGAAGCTCAGCCAGCCCGCCTGACAGTGCCCCCATGGCCCTCGCCTGTACGAGGAGGTTGCCCATCGCCGTACCTTCCACCGGCCCGGCGACCACCGGCAGCCCGGTGGCTTCCGCAGTGAGCTGGCAGAGCAGCTCGTTCTGGGAACCGCCTCCGACGATGTGGATGACCTCGATGTCGCGACCGGCCATGTGGCAGGCGTCGCGGATGGCGACCCGGTAGGTCAGGGCGAGCGAGTCGATGATGCACCGGGCGTACTCGTCCTGCGTCTGGGGCACTCTCTGACCGGTCTCGGCCGCCATGGCGGCGAGCCGCGACGGCATGTCGCCCGGGGGCAGCAGCCGCTCGTCGTTCATGTCCACCACGCAGGCCAGCGGCGGAAGCTTGCCGGCGGCCGAGCAGCGATCGGTGAGCGGGACGGCCGGCGTGGTCTTCTCCCAGGTCCGGATCGACTCCGAGAAGACCCACAGGCCCATGACGTTCTTCAGGTACCGGACCGTGCCGTCGAGGCCGAGCTCGTTGGTGAAGTTGAGCTGCCGGCTCGCTGGAGTGAGGACCGGCGCATCGAGCTCCAGACCGACGAGGGACCACGTACCGCTCGAGATGTACGCGAACCGATCGGTCGTCGTCGGCACCGTCACCACGGCAGAGGCGGTGTCGTGGCCACCGACCGAGATGACAGGGACAGGCTTCGTCAAGCGGAGCGCAGGAGCGCCGACCGTCCCCGGCTCGACGAGTGCGGGGAGGACGCGCTCGAGCGGGAGCCCGTACAGCCGTGACACGTCCGCGATCGTCTCAGCGCTCCAGCGGCGGGTCGAGACGTCCAGCAGGCCGGTCGTCGACGCGATGGTCACCTCGGCGACGCCGACGCCGGTGAACCAAGCGCCGACGAGGTCAGGCAGCAGCAGCACCTGCTCAGTGAGGTCCCAGCCGGGCTGCCCTGCTCCGGCGACCAGCTGGAAGACAGTGTTGAACGGCATCACCTGGAGACCGCATCGGCTGTAGATGGTGGCTGCCGGGATGTCCGAGAAGACCTTCTCGGGGATGCCATCGGTGCGGGAGTCGCGGTAGTTGTACGGATCCTCGAGCAGCGATCCGTCGGCCCGTACGCGTCCATAGTCGACGCCCCAGGTGTCTATCGCGACGCTGCCGACCTCGATCCCCGAGTTCTGGGCCACCTCGAAGCCCTGCGCCACTGACGCGATGAGTGTGTCGAAGTCCCAGTGGAGCTCGTCGCGGCCGTCACGAGTGACCGACACCGAGGGCGTGACGAACCGTGCGGTCTGGCTGAGCTCGATGCGACCGTCGGTGAGTACGCCGAGGATCACGCGTCCACTGCTTGCGCCCAGGTCTGCGGCAGCAAAGGCTGTCGGGCTGGTGTGCGTCATCGCTCCTCCTCGAGCACAGTGCCTGCATCGGACCGTACAGCGTCCATCCTTCACAGCGCGAATCGATTCGCTCTGGACGAATGAACCCCGTCCTGACCCGTCCGATTTCCTTGACGAGGTCTCCATCGCGAGCATACACTGAATCGATTCATAACCCGGCCCGAGGAGCAAAGATGCCCCAGTTCACTGAGATCGCCGATCGACTCGCGACACTCGAGATCGAAGTCCCTTCGTGGGCGTACGGCAACTCGGGAACCCGCTTCAAGGTGTTCGCCCAGGCCGGCACGCCTCGTACGGTCCAGGAGAAGATCGCCGACGCGGCGCAGGTGCACAAGGCCAGCGGCCTTGCACCGGCAGTCGCGCTCCACATCCCGTGGGACAAGGTCGACGACTACGACGCGCTGAACGCCTTCGCCGCCGACCATGGCGTGCGCATCGGCACGATCAACTCGAACACGTTCCAGGACGAGGACTTCAAGCTCGGCAGCCTGTGCAACCCGACGGCCTCGATCCGCAAGAAGGCCGTGCAGCACAACCTCGACTGCATCGAGGTCATGACGGCGGTGGGCTCGAGGGATCTCAAGATCTGGCTGGCCGACGGTACGAACTACCCGGGCCAGGACGACATCCGCAGCCGCCAGGAGCGGCTGGCCGAGGGCCTCGCTGAGATCTACGCGGGTCTCGGTCCGGACCAGCGCATCGTTCTCGAGTACAAGTTCTTCGAGCCGTCGTTCTACACCACTGATGTGCCCGACTGGGGCACATCGCTCCTCCACTGCCTGGCCCTCGGCCCGCAGGCGTCGGTGTGCCTCGACACCGGCCACCACGCCCCGGGCACGAACATCGAGTTCATCGTCGCCCAGCTTCTGCGCCAGAACCGACTCGGCTCGTTCGACTTCAACTCGCGCTTCTACGCCGACGACGACCTCATCGTCGGTGCGGCGGATCCCTTCCAGCTGTTCAGGATCCTGTACGAAGTGGTGCGCGGCGGCGGTCTTGAGAACTCCGATCTCACGCTGATGCTCGACCAGTGCCACAACATCGAGCCGCACATCCAGGGCCAGCTCCGGTCCGTACTGAACGTCCAGGAGATGCTCGCCAAGGCGCTCCTCGTCGACAACGAGTCGCTTGCCGTGGCTCAGAAGGCCGGCGATGTACTCGGCGCCAACGGCATCTTCATGGACGCGTTCTACACCGACGTCCGCGCCGACCTCGCCGACTGGCGCGAGTCCCGTGGACTCCCCCGCGACCCGATCGCGACGTTCATCGCCAGCGGCTACCAGGCGGGCATCGAGGCCGAGCGCATCGGC
>JADGPB010000380.1 GCA_017882655.1 Propionibacteriales bacterium | reverse complement strand
CGAACCCGGCGCGAACCGCACCTCGGGTTCATCGGTGCGCAGCTCGACCGCCACGTCGCCGCGGAGGCCGTGTGCCCGGCCGACGATGCCGACGACGACCTCAAGGGGGTCGCCGGCGGTGCGGCCGGGATCAGCGGTAGCGGTCACCGCCGCGGCCTGGCCGACGGTCGACGTCGACGAAGTCCACGCGTACCTGCTCGCGACCGCCGAGGGCGCTCACGACGGTACGCAGGGCTGTCGCCGTACGACCCTGCCGGCCGATGACCTTGCCCACGTCTTCCGGATGGACTCGAACCTCGAGCATCCGGCCGCGGCGGAGGTCGAGATCCTTGACGACGACGTCGTCAGGATTCGACACGATGCCCCGAACCAGGTGCTCGAGCGCCTCGGCCAGCACGTCAGGCCTGCTCGACCGCATCGTCGCTACTCGCGGCGCTTCCCGCAGGCAGCACGGGCTCCGCGGCAGGGGCCTCGGGCTCAGCTGCAGCCTTGGCCTTGCGGCTGGGCTTCGAGATGGCCTCGGTCGTGGAGGAACCGTCGCCCTCGGCCAGCGCCTTGTTGTAGGCGGCGGCCTTGTCCTTGGGCGCGGGCTGGGGATCGATGCCGGACGGCGTCTTGTCGCCGGTGAACGCCTGCCAGTCGCCGGAGCGCTTGAACAGTGCGACGACGGCCTCGGTCGGCTGGGCGCCGACGCCGAGCCAGTACTGGGCCCGCTCGGAGTTGACGCGGATCACCGATGGGTCGTTCTTCGGGTGGTAGAGCCCGATCTCTTCGATCGCCCGGCCATCGCGCTTGTTGCGCGAGTCCATGACGACGATGCGGTAGTGCGGTGAGCGGATCTTGCCGAGCCGCTTCAGACGGATCTTGACAGCCACGTGTGTGGTTCTCCTGTGCGTACATGCCTGGACATCCCAGACGGTCGGGTGGATGCCGTCGACTGCGAGTGGGGTCGCGCGAAGGCCTCCGAGGGATCCGCTATGTACGTGATGAGAGGGCACGCCCATAACGGATGCGGGGCAAGTCTGCCAGACTGACCCCCGTTGGAGGAAACCGCCGTGCGGCGGCGAGGCGCGAAGGTGGTGGCCGGATGAGCTCAGCCGGCCCGATGCGACCACCGCGCGTGCTGGCTCTGCTGGGACCAGCCTTCGTCGCAGCCATCGCGTACGTGGACCCGGGCAACGTGGCCGCAAACCTCAGCGCGGGCAGCACATACGGGTATGCGCTCGTCTGGGTGCTCGTCGCCGCGAGCGTCATCGCGGTCGTGGTCCAGTATCTGTCCGCACGGCTCGGCCTCGTCACCGGCCGGTCGCTGGCCACCCTGGTGTCCGAACACCTTGCGTCCCACCACGGTGTCTGGCGGGTGGCCTACGCGCTGCAGGCGTACGTCATGGCGATCGCGACGGACCTCGCGGAAGTCATCGGCGGCGCGCTCGGTCTGACCCTGTTGTTCCAGACGCCGTTGTGGCTCGGCGGTCTGATCGTCGGCGTGGTCACCCTCATCCTGCTGCCGCTGATGCGCTCTCGGGGCGAGATCGTCTTCGAACGTGCCGTCGTGGTCGTGATCGTCCTCATCGCCGTGGCGTTCCTCGCCGGGCTGGTGTGGGCGCCGCCGGACCCGATCCGTACGCTCGCGGGACTCATTCCCTGGGTGCCAGACACCAAGGCCTGGTTCCTGGTAGCCGCGATGGTCGGCGCCACGGTGATGCCCCACGCCGTGTACCTGCATTCGGCGTTGGCCGTCGACCGCTTCCACCGCTCCGGCACGCGCATCGCCCCCATCGAGCGCCTGCTCCGCATCCAGCGCACCGACGTCCTCGCCGCCCTCGCGCTGGCGGGGACCGTCAACATCGCGATGCTCTTGTACGCCGCACGGGCGCTGAGCGGGCTTCAGGGCGACACGATCGAGGAGGCCCATCGGATGCTTGGCGCGACGCTGGGGCCCGTCGCGGCGGCGTTCCTCGGCGCGGGTCTTCTCGCGTCGGGTATCGGGTCCGCGATCGTGGGCACGCACGCGGGCAGCGGGATCGCGTCCGACTCATTCCCTATCCGGGTCTCGCCGGCCGTGACCCGCGCCGTGACCATCGCGCCCGCGGTGCTGCTGCTGCTCGGCGGCGTCCCGGCCACGGCCGTGCTGGTCGCGAGTCAGGTCGTGCTGAGCTTCGGGATCGGTTTCGCCGTCGCTCCCCTGGTCCTGCTCAGCAGTCGCGAGGACGTGATGGGCTCGTGGCGCATCTCCGGGTGGCTGCGATTCGTCGCGTGGGCCGTCGTGGTCGTCATCGTGATGCTCAACCTCGTCCTGGTCGCCACCTGGTTCATGCCGTGATCACCAGGCGTACGCCTCGGGAGCGGGCTTGGACCCGTTCGGTCCGGGTGCCGGGAAGATCTCGTCGAGTCGCCCGAGGGTGTCCTCGCTGAGCGTCAACGTGGCCGCATGTACGGCACCGTCGAGCTGCGCCTGAGTGCGCGGGCCGACGATCGGCGCCGTCACGCCCTCGCGGCTCAGCAGCCAGGCCAGGCCGACAGCCGCCGGGTCCTCACCGATCTCGGCGCACAACGACTCGTACGCCTCGAGCGCAGGCCTGTGCTGATCGAGGCCCTCGCCCGAGCGACCCTTCGTCGTCCGTACGCCGGCGCCCTCACGCTCCTTGCGGATCGCGCCAGAGAGCAGGCCACCGTGCAGCGGCGACCAGGGGATCAGGCCGATCCCGTACGCGATCGCGGCCGGGAGCACCTCGAGTTCGACCCAGCGGGTCAGCAGGTTGTAGATCGACTGCTCGCTGACCAGGCCGAGGAAGTGGCGCGACTTCGCGGCCTCCTGCGCCTGCGCGAGGTTCCAGCCGGCGAAGTTGGAGCTGCCGACGTAGAGGATCTTCCCCTGCTGACGCAGGACCTCCATCGCCTCCCACACCTCGTCGAAGGGGGTGTCGCGGTCGATGTGGTGCATCTGGTACAGGTCGATGTAGTCGGTCTGGAGCCGCTTCAGCGACGCGTCACAGGCGCGACGGATGTTGAGCGCCGAGCAGCGGCCCTCGTTCGGCCAGTCGCCCATGTTCCCGAACATCTTGGTCGCCAGGACGGTCTTCTCGCGCCGGCCACCGCCCTGAGCGAACCATCGGCCCACGATCTGCTCGGTGATCCCCTCCCCGACCTTGCCGCCGTAGACGTTCGCCGTGTCGAAGAAGTTGATACCAGCCGCGTGGGCGGCATCCATGATCGAGTGCGAGTCGGTCTCCGGCGTCTCCGGGCCGAAGTTCATCGTGCCGAGACAGATCCGGCTGACCTGCAGTCCGCTGCGGCCGAGGTGCGTGTACTCCAT
>JADGPB010000379.1 GCA_017882655.1 Propionibacteriales bacterium | reverse complement strand
CCTCGGCACGTTCCCGTACATCGCAGGCCTGGCGACAGCCGGCGAGACCACGCTCCTCGACAAGGCGATCGCCGCCGAGGCGAACCGCATGGACCTCGCCGAGGCGTCAGCCCACCTAGCGCTGCTGGGCGACTACGAGACCATCTTCGTCTGAGTCTCCGGCCAACCACCCGAACAGAGCCCGGGGGTCCTCGGTTCATCAGCACCGGTCACGAGTGATCAACGCTTCCAGATCGGCCCGGCTGTCAGGCTGCTCGGTGAAGCAGTCGACGAACCCGCTCAGCGGTGGCGACCGGGTGGTCGTAGTCCGACCAGATGAGCCGGAACATCGGCCAACCTGTCACCTCGCGCAGTTCGTCCTCACGTCGCTTTTCACGGAACACGGCATCGCCTGGCGACTCCCCGGGCTTCAGAAGTCGGCCGTACTTGACCCGGCCGTCGAACTCCCCGAGGAGCCCGTATTCGCGCCAAGCCCAATCGCTCGTTCCTGCGACGGTGCCGTCCGGTCGCACCACTTTGTACTGGAGCGCCGGGGCCGGCAGCCCCGAGGCTCGGAATAGCCAACGACCTCTCGACTCACCGGGGCCGTCCGCTCTGCCGTCCGCCATACGGATCGGGAGATGCAGATGCCGCGTTCGAGGCCACCAGCACATCGCCTCAAACCGCTTGCGCAGATCGTGGTGCTCCCCGAGACCCAGATGCAGGAACGAGTCGAAGAGAACGAGCGCTTGTTCGGACGTGGCCACGGTGGCGGCTTCGACGACACATCGATCGGCAGCGAACGAGCCGAGTCCGTGCACGTCCTCGGCCACATCCATCCCTGCGGTGCCGACGTGATGAACTACGTCGCCCTCGATTCGTCCGGCTCCACCATCTAGGCGAGTCACGTGTACGCGCGACAAGTCGACGCCCCACACCGTGATCCCGTGAACAACGGCCCCCGATACGTGGCTCAGGACCGCCGCCGCACCCAGAGAATGCTGCACGGCGCGAGCACGCACCACATGCTGACCGACCTCATCGAGGGAGGTCCAGAGATCCGCGTATGTGTAGTAACCACGCCGGAAGCGCACCAGGACCCTCGAGCGCACAGCGCCGATGAGGTCCTGGTCTTTGCTACCCGCGTCAAGGGCTTCTGCTCGCGTGAAGAAGCCGCGAGTCTCAGCGAGGAGTCGTATCTGGTCCACGCCTGGACCATGTGCATCGAACCCTCGATTTCGTCACCCGCATCGCGACCTGTGGATAACCTCCGCGGCACCGGCGCCTGTGGATTGTTCCCGTGCATGAGTCGGGGACGATTCACGGTTCATCACGTTATCCCGGTGAGTCGGAGGTTCTCATGGCGAATTGGCCATGAGAACCTCCGACTCACCTACTTAACATGATGAACCGACGAAAGCCGCCAGATCTCCCTTCACAGGCGCAAGGGGTTGTGCCGGAGGGCTGCCATCACGTACCAGGCGGTCGCGCCGACGTGCTGGACCTGGAAGTAGCCGAACCCGAAGCCGGTGTCGATCAGGCTGGTGGCCGCGACGAGCCCACCAACGCCGAGGGCGACGCCGCCGACGTGCTGACCGCGGCCGAGCAGCTGCTGGGCACGAGACAGATCGGACAGCAGAGTCCCGGCCGTACGGCTCTCGTGGCCGGCGGCGCCATGCTGCAGAGCGCAGGCCAGCTGGGCGCTGCCCTCGCACCAGACGCCGTGCGGGTTCACGGTGATCCTTTGTAGGCCGCGGTCGAGGTGAGGCTGGCCGACGAGAACGTCACGCCACTGAGCTTGGCTCCCGCAGGCAGCTGGCTGTGCGGCTGCCCGGCCTCATCTGTCGTCCACAGGTGGCCGGCGGCCCACAGCGGCGCCTTGAGGTACCGCTCATCGAGCATGGCCAGCCAGCTCCACGTCTGGGCATCCAGCGGTATCGGGGACGTGTTGATGGTCGATCCGTCGTTGGAGCCCGTCCAGAAGAACTGGCCCTGCCACATCTTCCGTACGAATCCGCGGGCCCTGTCGGCCGCGCCCGACCAGTCCGCCGCATCCACCCGGTCGAGCATGGTGAAGAAGGCGACGCAGTCGATGTTGTGCTCGGTCGACACGTTGTGGATCAGGTCGTCATCCTTGGTGGTGCCAAGCAGGAAGCCTCCCAGGGTGCCCGGGCTGACCGCCCGACTGGTGATCCACGTCGCGATGCGGCGCGCACCATCGAGATATCGGTGGTCGCGGGTCGCCGCGTAGAGACGCACCAGCGCAATGCCGGGCCAAGCCATGTCCCCCACAGCCGTGCCCAGGAAGCCGAACTGCCAGCCGATATTCGCGGTGCCGTCGGGCAGCACGAGCCCGTACGGGCTGGGGTTGCCGTCGTAGAACGTGTACGGCCCCACGTTGTACGCCTGCCGCAGTCGGCCGTCGTGATATTTGGGGTCGTGGGCCTGCGCGAACAGCAGACCGTCGCCGATCCGCCGCGCGAGAGCCGTATGACCCGCGGCCAGGGCCGCACACGTCGCCACTGCCGCGTCGTAGACGAAGCTGGTGGCGAACAGGCCGAGCTCGTCGGCGTAGCTCTGCGGAAGGGTGGGCGTGCCCGAGGCTGGGTACGCCCTGCTCATGGTGTCGAGGAACGCGACGGCCTGGGCGACTGACGAGCGGCTGTCCGGGGCTCCGGCATGGGCCGGCACCGCGGGCAGAACAGCCAATGCCCCACCGGCAAGGGCTCCGGACAGTACGGCACGACGGCTGGGATGTGCGAGTGGCATGGGGCTCCTCTCGGCCCGCGGGGTTGCGGACACTGGGCCCCACCCTGTCACGTGCACCTGCGGTTGGCGATGGCCCGAGCTCCTCGATGGACCCCGGACGGTTCATCACGTTAACCCTGCGAGTTGGATGTTCTCATGGCGAATTTGCCGTGAGAACATCCAACTCGACCACTTAACATGATGAACCGACAGCCGCCTGTCGGCTCAGACGGCTTCGGTGCGCGCCCAGCGTTCCTCTGCGATGCCGAGAGCTTCGATCATCTTCGTCGTACCGTCAGGGACGAAGCCGTGGCGTCTGTAGAACGCGTGGGCACGAGCGTTGCCGGCAAGCACCCAGAGATATGCCGGGGAGTCGCCGATCGCCGTCCGAAGAAGCGCATCCGCGACGCCGCTCCCCTGGGCCACCTTGCGGAGGTAGATCACGCTGAGCTCGAGCGGGGTCGGGGCGTCGACGTCACGGCCGAACCCCGCCTGCGCCACGCCCACGATCTCGCCCTCGTCGCCGACGACCACCCAGAGGTAGCCGCCATCGTCCAGCACCTCGCGCCAGAACGTCACCGTACGGCTGATCCGTTCCG
>JADGPB010000378.1 GCA_017882655.1 Propionibacteriales bacterium | reverse complement strand
GACCGGCGGGAAGCGTCGTGTCGCGGAGCTGGCGACAGGCCGCCAGGATCTCGGGGCCACCCGCTGCATGGATCGCGCCGTCGACACCGCCGCCGCCCAGCAGCCCGGAGTTCGCGGCGTTGACGATCGCGTCGACCCGTATGTCCGTGATGTCGCCTTCGACGATGCTGATCTTCACCTCGCCAGCGTAGATCGGCCCGTCCCCCGGGGTCCGCCCAGAGGCGACGCGTTGTGAGATGGCTCTCAGGGGGTTGGGCCGGGGTCGGTTCGCGCCGTAGATTGATCCCTGCCCGGTCAGCCAATGAAGGATCCCGCGTGTCGAAGCTCCAGGACAAGCTCGCTGAGCTGGTCGAGACGACGACCGGCGCCGAAGGTGCCGCGCTCATCGACATCGGCACCGGCATGACCCTGGCTCAGGCGGGGACACCGGGATTCGACCTCGACGTGGCGGCCCAAGGGTTCGCGACAGCCGTGCGGTACCAGCTCCGTACGATCAGCGACCTCGGCCTCACGGAGCTCGCCGAGGGCATGCTCGTCTCGCAGGGCTCCCATCACCACATCTTCGCTGTACGGACCACCGACAACCGCGAAGGCCTCCTGGTCTACCTCGCCGTACGACGGGACGGCGCGACGCTCTCGGCAGCCCGTCGCCGCGTCGCGATGATGGCGTCCCGCCTGCCCGCCTGACTCAGGCGGTGCGCTTGGTGCGCGAGCGGCGCCACCACCAGGTGGCGAACATGACAACGAGGATCCCGATCGTCACGTACAGCGAGTAGTCGGCGTAGATGCGCACGATCCGTACGGCCGGCTCGCCGATCCACCAGCCGATCGCGAGGTAGCCCGCCTGCGTCACCGCGGCAGTGATGATGTCGATGATGAGGAACTTCCTCAGCCTCATGCCGGACGCGCCCACTGCGGCGTAGATGAGGGCCATCGGGAGGGGAAGCGGGAGGTACGTGGCGATGACCGCGAGCGTCTCGTACCGGTGGGTGAACTTCAGCACGATCTCGGCGCGCCGCTTCGACATCTTGCTGCGACCCGTGAACGTCTCGAGGATCGCCCCGCCCCAGAGATTGCCGGCCCACCAGTACACCCAGTCGAACTTGATGATCGAGAGTGTCACCGCGGCCCAGTAGAGGGCGATCGGCCCGCCCTTGACCTCGATCCAGGCGCCGGTCGCGACGACACTCGTGCGGCCTCCGTTGATGACGGCCGACAGCGGCGGGTTGGCGAGAAGGAGCGGGCGCAGGGGCAGCATGACGAGGGCCCAGACACCGAGCATCGCGATCCCCGTGTAGCAGGCGATGTCGGAGCGATTGGGCTTGTGGCGCCACGGTAGGCGCGGGTCGTCCCACCACTCTTTCGGGCCGGTCGACTCGTCGACCGAAGCGTCCTCGACGAGGATCTCGGGGTCGTCGGCGACCGTTGCCTCGTCCGGCGTCTGGTCGTCGCTCACCCCGTGAGCGTACAGGTCAGGCCCGACGGAGCTCGGCGAGCACCAGACTGCGCTGGTCCCCCTCGAGGGTCAGGTCGGCGGTCAGGACGCCCAGGGCCCCGATCGGCTCGGCCTCGTCGGGATGGCGCGGTACGTGGATGGTGAACGGGCCGTACACGATGAGGTCGTCGCCGTGACGTACTCCCGGCACGAGCTCGACACCGTCCGCGCCGGAGCCGTGCACGGGAGTGGTCGCGGCGGCACCCGCCGGGACGCCGGCCGCCGTGTCGCCCTCCACGATCGTGCGGAGCAGCTCGGCCTGGTAGACGGGATCGGCCAGCGCGTCGTACGTCCAGCGCTTCCCGAGCACCGAGTGGTCCATCGTGCCGGCGAGCGCGCCCTCAGCACCAGCGAGCGGAGCGTCCCGGTACGTGAGCGGCACCTGGTACAGGATCCCGCCGCTCGTCACGAGCATGACCTGGATCCCGACGGCGCCAGCCGGGTCGACGAAGCGGAACTGGCCGACCGGCACCAGGTCGCTCGCGTCGCCGGTGAACCAGGCCTGCGTGGGCAACCACGCCTGCATCAGCTCGAGCTTGTTGGGTACGAGTGTCGCCCGTGTGTGGATCTCGGCTACGCCGGCCATAGCTCCTCCTTCGTCGCTCACAGCCTTCCACAGGGGGTCGGCGTGACGCCATGCCTCGCGAGCCGACCGCGCCGTCCGGCTCCTCAGTGGACGATCGGCGCCTGGCCGGCGGCGAGGACCTGTTCCCTCAGGATGTCCGCGTGGCCGGCGTGCTGGGCGATCTCCGCGATGCAGTGGATGACCACCCAGCGCAAGGAGATCGGGCCGCGGCTGTTGCCGAGGATGAGGTCGTCCAGCGCCATCGGTGCGATGCGCTGCCGTGACGCCTCGCAGACCGCGTCGTACCGCTCGAGGACCGAGGCGATCGTGTCGTCGTCGGTGAGCGTGAACGACTCCTCGACGCTGCTGGCGAAGCCGAAATCGGCGCGCGGCCGGAACGTGATCCCCTCGTCGAACCACGCGAGCTCGACGAACGTCGCGTGCTTGACAAGGCCGAGAAGGGTCGTCAATGACGGTACGAGCGAGCGCCGCGCCTGCTCCTCGGTCAGCCCGCCGAGGGCGCCTCGCAGCTCGGCCCGGTAGTCGTCGAGGAACGCATCCAGCATCGGCCGCTCGTCGGCACGCCACGTGGCGGCGGTGTCGCTCATGGCGGTCAGCGTACGGCGTCGCGCGCGGCGACGAAGGCCGCCAGCGCCAGGTCCAGATCCTCGCGGGTATGGGCGGCGGAGAGCTGCGTACGGATGCGGGCCTTGCCCAGCGGCACCACCGGGTACGAGAACGCCCTCACGTACACGCCACGCTCCACGAGGTCGTCGGCCATCCGCGACGCCACCGCCGCGTCGCCGATCATGACCGGCACGATCGGGTGGTCGCTGACCGGTACGTCGAAGCCGAGCTCGGAGAGGCGGCTGCGGAAGTACGCAGTGTTGTCGCGCAGCGTCTGGCGCAGGTCTCCCGACGACGCGAGCAGGTCGAGGACGGCCAGCGACGCCGCGACGATGCTCGGCGCGAGCGAGTTGCTGAACAGGTAAGGGCGCGAGCGTTGCCGCAGCCACTCGACGATCTCGGCCGGCCCCGACACGTACCCTCCGGACGCCCCGCCGAGCGCCTTGCCGAGCGTGCCGGTGATGACGTCGACCCGGCCCTGTACGCCGAGGTGCTCAGGCGTGCCCGCGCCGGACTCGCCGATGAAGCCGACCGCGTGGGAGTCGTCGACCATGACCAGCGCGTCGTGGGCCTCGGCGAGGTCGCAGATGCCGGGCAGCGGAGCGAGGTAGCCGTCCATCGAGAACACGCCGTCGGTCGCGATGATCC
>JADGPB010000377.1 GCA_017882655.1 Propionibacteriales bacterium | reverse complement strand
TCAACGATCGAGTAGGCGGACCCGTGGCAGGGACACACGATGTTCTTGCCTTCGATCGAACCGACGGTGCACCCCTGGTGCTGGCAGACAGCGGAGAAGGCCTTGTACTGCCCGGCTGTCGCCTGGGTGACGACGACCTTGTCCGCGGCCCGGATCACGCCACCACCCACAGGGATGTCCGACAAGGGGATCCGCAGAGCCGCCCCGGCGCCGGCCTTGCTGCCCGCCGCAGTGGACGTGGTGCCCCCCGTCGTGGACGAGGTGCTGCTGCACGCGGACGCTCCCCCGAGGGCGAGGGCGCTGAGGCCGACTAGCTGAAAGACGGTGCGACGTTCCATGTTGGCTCCTTGCCCATGCCGCCGGATCGACCCGACGTGTCAGTGCCCACAGTGTTGTCCGGTGAGCCCAACTGGAGAAACGTCAACCGGTGCCCGGTGGTTCACCCGGCGTCCTGGGTGAGGTGTCGGTCGAAGAACGCCAGGATTCGTCTGCGGGCATCGGCGGCGGCCTCCGGCTCGTACCGGTTGTTCATGATGGGTCCCAGGACGGCGAACAGGGCCGGTGTGTGGTCTCCAGCGCCTGCCCGGTCATTCAGGAACGCGTGTCCCGCGTGGGAGTACTCCTTCACGTCATGGTCCACGCCGACCTCGGTGAGTACACGGTCGAGCCGCGCGGCGGCACCGCGCAGCGTGTGGTCCTTTCCGCCGTAGCTGCCCACGATGGGGCATGCGGTCCGAAGGAAGCCGGCCGAGTACGCGTCCTTGCTGGCCGTGCCGTAGTTGACGCTCGAGGCGGCGAAGCCACGGTCCGGGGCGAGCATCAGCGCGATCCCGCCGCCCAGGCAGAATCCGATCACGCCGACCGTGCCGGTGCAGTCGGGACGGCGGGTGAGCCACGTCCGCGCCGTCTCGATGTCGTCGAAGGTCGGCCCACTGCGGTCGCGCTCGTCCCGCATGACCGAGACCATGCACGCGAACTGGCCCCGGCCCTGGAACAGGTCGGGGGCGATCGCCAGGTAACCGGCCTCGGCCAGCCAGTCGGCCTGTGCGCGGATGTCGTTGCCCAGTCCGTACGCGTCGTGGACGACAACCACGCCCGGAAACGGACCAGGTCCCGTCGGTGTCGCCACGTAGGCGGGCAGCTCGCCGGTGGGGGACTCGATCGTCATGTTCGGCATCGGCCAAGACTGACACGGGACGTACGGCCGGGGCTACCGTCCCTGGGTCCCGAGCCATGATGCGTCTGCCTGGAGTCCCGCGCTAGCCAGACTGTCTGTTCACACCTGCTTGAGGCCTACGCCCTCAGCGGCGGCACGAAGCGCGTCGAGGCCAAAGGCGGCAACCGGTCCGACGGCGCCCGTCTGGGTGATCGCACCCTGAGCCGCTTGAACGGAGGCCCAGGCCAGGATGCGGGCCGTGAAGTCGTAACCGTTGGGGCCCTGCATCTCGACGCGGTGGATCAGCTCACCGGAGGCCGAGCGCGCGTCCGCCACGATCAGGGACCGAGAGCGGGACCGGGCCTCCGCATCAGGTCCACCGGTAGAGCCCTCGGACCCGAGGATCGAGTAGAGCTTCGCACCGACCCCGGGAATCATCTTCGCGATCACCAGCATGGCCGTGAGCGCCGGAGTCACCCTCCCACCGAACCCAGGGCGACCGAGCAGCACGTCGATGTCGCGCAGCTGCGGGTGGAGAGCATGCACCGCGAAGTGCTCGGAGCCTCCGACGCTGATCCCCTGAAGGACGGTGCCGTCGCCGAGGGTGAAGCGGCGAACCCGCGCACCGGTGCGCTCGTCCTGCATACGCCCGCGACGCATGGCAAACGAGGGCTCGAGGATGGCGCCGGCCGTGCTGGCCTTCGTCCCCCCGCTGATAGTGGCCGATCCACGGCTGAAGTACCCGACCTCGAGGCGGGTGGCCTCTGGCCCGGCGGCGCGAAGAACGAGCTCTGCCGCGAGATTCCCGGGCACGAAGTCGTAGCCGAACGCTGTGAGGAGAGCTGTTCCTGCGCGGGCAGCTGCGGGTCCGTACTGCTCGAACACCCTGCGGATGAACGCGGGCTCGCCGGTCGTGTCGAAATAGGTCGCGCCGGTGGCGATTGCTGCTTCGACAGCGGTCTCGCCCCAGCGAGCGAACGGTCCCACCGTGCTGACCAGAATGTCGCCGCGCTCCACCAGGGACCGCACCGTCGCCGGATCGGCGACGTCGGCGACCTGTGTCTCCAGCCCACCCAGCTCAATGGCGAGCTTGTCCAAGCGTTCAGGGGAACGAGCCGCCAGGACGGGGGCAGCGCCACTGTCGACCAGCGCCCTTGCCGTGAGGTCACCGGTGTATCCCGTCGCCCCAAGAATCACTATTCGACCGCTCATGTACGTCTCCTCTGTCCCGACGTTACAGCGAAGCTGCTACACGCCGGACCATCCGATCCTCCCCCGCCCCGCGGGGCTCGTCGGAGGCCTTCCTATAGTGATCGGCGTGGACGCCAGCGACCAATTGGACTCGAGATCGCTGTGCTCCGACGTCGTACCGGTGTCCGCGCTCACGGCTCGGGACCGTGACGAGATGTACGCGCTCATGGAGGTCGTGTACGAGGGAGTGGCCCGGGAGAGCTTCGACCGCGACCTGGCCGGCAAGGACGAGTGCATCGTGCTGCGGGCGTCCGGCGGCGAGCTGGTGGGCTTCAGCACCCAACGCTTCCTGACAGTTCAGGTGGACGCAGCGCGTGCGGTCCCGCTGACGGGCGGATCGGCGTCCGGGATGGCGACCGTGGACGGCCTGTTCTCGGGCGACACGGTGATCCACCCTGACCATTGGGGAAGCCCTGCCCTGTTCCAGGCGTTCGCTCGGCGCTACATCACCGACGACGGGCCGCCTCGCTGGTGGTTCCTGGTCAGCAAGGGGCACCGCACGTACCGGATGCTCTCCACGTTCTTCCAGCACTTCTGGCCGAACCGGCACGAGCCGACCCCGGATGCGGCGTTGGCGATGATGGAGGTCTACGCCGAGGCGCTGTTCCCTGGCGATCTTGTCGACGGCGTGCTCGCGTACCGCCACCCCACGGACCGCCTGCGCCCTGGGATCGCCGGCATCTCGGGGAGCAATCTCCGCATCCCGGACGTCGCGTTCTTCGCGGCCGCCAACCCCGGCTGGACCGAAGGTCACGACCTCGTCTGCCTGTGTGAGCTGACGCCGGAGAACCTCCGGCTGGGCGAGATCAGGGTCGACAGCTGGGGCGGCTATGTCTTCGTCAACCTCGACCCGGATTGCGAGCCGCTGCGCGACTATCTCGAGCCGGCGGCTTCGCTGCTCGATCCCTTCGAGATCGAGCGGATGCGGTTCCGCTGGCGCAAATGGCTG
>JADGPB010000376.1 GCA_017882655.1 Propionibacteriales bacterium | reverse complement strand
CGTGTAGCGCAACCCCTCGGGGAGAGCACCTGTCCGCTCGGGGAGAGCACCTGTCCGCCCGAGGAGAGGACCTGTGCTCAGCCGACCACGAGTCGCGGAACGCAGAGCAGCCCAGAGGACACCGTTGCGTCGGCGAGCTCGAGGTCCTGCATGCTGAACCGCCGTCCGTACGTCGCCTCGACGTGCTCCACGAGGATGGCGGTCTGCTCGTCGACGGCAAGGGCGTTCGCGAGGGTGTTGGACACGGCGATGGTGAGCGTGTGATCGCCGGCCGCAAGCTCGCCGAGCTCCACCACGTACGGCGGACACCAGACGATCCCCGCCCGTACGCCGTCGACCCGCACCTCGGCCACCTCGCCGACGGGTGCCACGACCTCCGCCCGGAACGAGTGCCCCACCATGCCGCGCTCGCCCTCCCAGCCTGCCCCCACAGGGCTGGAGTCGCCGAACACGAGCGTGATGCCTCGGGTTTCGGCGAGGGTGAACGTCGTCGCGTAGGTGGCTGTACCTGACAGGTGACGCGTGGCCCGGTCGTCCTCCCAGCGGTGAGGCAGAGTCACCGGTACAGGCTCCTCCGAGCCGTACGAAACCTGCCAGGGGCCCGTCTCGACCAAGGACTGCCCGTCGGCGTCGGGAGCTGACGAGGACTCCGCCGACGAGCTGTCCCGAGGGGCGGGCCATGCGTCGCCGTCCGCACCCACGACGATCACCACGGCTTCGTACGGGCCGAGGGCCAGACTCACGCCGTCGTCCACGGCGCCGGCTCCGACGATCTCGGCGGACATGGGATCCCAGACCTGGAACGGGCCACCTGCCCGGGGTCGTACGACTCCTCGCCACTCGCCCGGACCGGTCATGGCCAGCAGGTACACCTCGGTCGAGCCCACACGCCGGTGCAGCACGCCGAGCTCGGGCGCCGCAGGTACCACCGCCAGGTCGGGGCCGACCTGGGACACCAGCGTGACCGCGAGCCCTTCCACGTCTGTGGTGATCGCGCCCGCGACCTGCACCGTCGAGTCCACGAGGACGACGGTCGAGCCCGCCGCGATGCACGCCTCGAGCCAGCCCACAGTGGCCGATGGCACGTCGTGAGCACGGGCCAGCACGATCGTGCGTCGCGTCCCCGGCTCCAGAACGCTCACCGCGTCGTCGTCGAGCAGGTCGAAGTCGAGCCCCGCGTCGCGGATGGCGCCAGGGACAGCGTCGCCGAGGTACATCTTCGTGGTGCGCCACAGGTCCATGTGGGCGCCCTGGGCCTTGCCGAGCACCGCGGCGACATCGCGGTTGGGCAGGTACAGCAGCGCGTCGGCGACGTGGCGGCCCTGCCGCAGCAACCAGCTCAGCCTGGTCAGGTACGCGGTCAGCTCGGGCATGGCCACCCACCAGGGGTTGCGATCGTCGAGCGCGCCGGAGGCGTAGAAGAACCAGCCGTGGCCGGGGGCGTCGGGCGGGCTGTACGGCCAGCCGTGGCCGACGAGCTGGTTGATGCCGCCGAGGAAGTGCTGGTGGGCCTCGCCCTTGAGGTCGAGCGGGGTGGCCCGGAACGACGGCGAGTGGACCCAGGTCCAGGTCTCGGCGCTGACCACGTCGAGCCCGTACAGATGGGCTGCGGACGCCGCCCACCGGCTCTGGGTGACCTCGCGGAAGCCCCACCCCTCCCCCTCGTACAGGTCGGCGTAGCGGAAGGAGGACACCGTGCCTGGCGGGGTGCCGTAGCTCTGGATCCGGAACTTCACGCCGCGCTCGTTGGCCCAGTCGCGGCAGACGCTGATGAACCTCTCCTCGTACAGCTCGGCCAGCGTCTGCCACATGTCCGCGCGGACGGTCTGGCCCTCGGGGCCGCCCACCGCCAGCAGGTGGAGCAGCGGTAGGACGTCGTAGCCGCGACGGACGTGGAACTCGGCGGGCAGGTCCGGCGTCCAGTCCGACCCGTACACCTCGAGGCTGTCGCAGAAGACCGACCCCAGCATCTCGCCGGGCACCGCATCGAGGATCGGGTCGCCGAACGCGGCCAGGTGGGCGAGGGTGGCGGCCGCGCTGTAGTGGTCGAGGACGGGCCCCTCAGCGCCGACGGCGGCGCGTTTGACGTTCTGGCCGGTGAGTCGGCTGTAGGCGACGAGGACGTGCCGTGGGCCACGCCCAGCGGGAACCTGGGCGACGCCGTCCTTGATCACCACTGGGACGTATGCCCTCGTCGGCTCCTGAATGCCGCCGTCGGCCACGAAGGCCGCGACCAGGGTGTCCCCCGGCCAGCCGGACGGGCCGATCCGGAACGGGGTCAGCGGGGCCTCGCGCGAGTCCCACACGAGCCCGCGGGCCGCGTGCTCCGCGGTGATCCAGGGCCCTCCGAATGACCAGCCGCTGCCGAGCGTCACGTCGAAACGCAAGCTGAGGCGCAGCGCGGTGTCCGCGGCATGGCGCAGGTGGCCGAAGAAACCGGGCGACCCGAGGGGTTCGGTGACGTCGCTGAGCGGGTAGACGTACGCGACTTCCACGCCCCCGATCCCGACCGCCTCCATGGCCTCGAGCTCACGGTCGAGCTCATCGTCGGTCACGTCTGGCCCGAACCACCACCACCGCATCATCGGCGCGGATCCGGCGGGCGGATCGACGAAGCCTTGGTAGAGGTCTGAAGCGGTGAGGGTCATGGACTTCTCTCCCAGCAGCGGTGATTGGAACGGTTCACAGCCAACCCCGGGGATCGTCGGCGGTCAAGGCATTGGCGAAGGTTGACCTCGTCGGCAACCCAACAGTCCCTGTAGCGGGTCAGCGCAGAGCCGCGATCGTCTCCGGGAGCATGCGGGCGAGGTCTTGGGGGGGGTACGGACCGGGGTGAGCGGCGGCTGTCATGGCCTGGATCGAGGCGCCGCAGACGGCGGCGTCGATGGGTGACAGACCCGCGGCCAGCAATGTCGTACAGATGCCCGCGAGTACGTCGCCAGATCCCGCTTGGGCGGTCCATGCCGGACCGGGAACCGCGAGGCGTACGAGGTCGTCGCCGGGCCCCGAGACGTACTGGGTCGCACCCTTCAACAACACCGTCGTGCCGAAGCGCTTCACCGCGGACCGTACGGCTCCAACCGGATCAGCCGTCACCGCCGATCGATCCAGCTCCAGCAGACGCGCCAGCTCGCCGGCATGCGGCGTCATCAGCACGTCGCCACGGTTCACGCCCGTGGGCACCTGGGACAACGCATCGGCATCCACGACGATCGGGAGCCCGATGTCCAGCAGCTCGGCAAGACGATCGCCGTGGTGACTTCCCCAGCCCGACCCCGCCAGCCACGCCTGGACGCGCCCGTCGGCTCGCACCACGTTCGGCAGGATCCGCGAGACCGCCTCGAACACGGCCTCGGCACCGAGG
>JADGPB010000375.1 GCA_017882655.1 Propionibacteriales bacterium | reverse complement strand
CCCTCAGCGGGCATTCGGTCGGGGCGTGGCGCAGCTTGGTAGCGCGCATCGTTCGGGACGATGAGGTCGGAGGTTCAAATCCTCTCGCCCCGACCATTCGAGTAGTTTGTGCCTACCCACTCCCCCATTGACCTGGCTCCACTTCCGACGGCTTGCTCCCCAGCATCATGATGCTATGATGCTGGCATGGCGAAAGTGCGGACAACACTGACGGTTGATGCGGACCTGCTGCGCGCCGTCAAGGTGCGCGCGGCGCGCACGGGAAAGGGCGACAGCGAGGTCATCGAGGAGGCCCTACGGCGCGACCTCGGCCTGGAGCTGCTCGATCGCATCTGGGCAGCGAACAGGCTCGCCGAAGATGAGGCGCTCGCCCTGGGCGTCGAGGCGCAGCATTCGACTCGTCCGCCGCGGCCGTAGCCCGTTGCGCGCCATTCTCGATGTCAACGTCCTGATCTCGGCTCTGATCTCCCCGTCCGGCAGCCCGGCTCGGCTCCTGCTCGCCTGGCAGGAGGGTCGGTTCGAACTGATCGTGTCGCCGGCGCTTCTCGCTGAGCTTCGACGGGCACTCGCGTACCCGAAGCTCGAGCGCCTCGTCCCGCCTGCGGATGCCGACGCCTTCGTGGCCTGGCTGTCTCGATCCGCTCTCCTCGCGCGCGACGCGACCGACCCTCCGCCGATTCACGCCGCCGACCCCAACGACGACTACCTGCTCGCGCTGGCAGCCGAGCAACGAGCGGAACTCGTCAGCGGGGATGGGCATCTGCTCGCGCTGGTCGGCGACTATCCCATTGCTGGGCCGGCGGACTTCCTCGCGACCATCCTCGGCGCAAAGGACTGATCGCGAAAGCGAGCTGGAGGTCCTGAGACCGGACCGCAGTTTCAGCTATCGGCGAGCCTTTCGGGCCCCCGACTACGCCACCTCGACCAGAAGGCCGGCAGCCGGCGCGAGAACGGATGGCTGCTCATGGCCAATCCGGGCTTCTTGCAGATCGTTCGCGCCAGGTGGGCGTCGAGGGGGAGCAGGAAGTGGGTGTCGTTCGCGGCATCGAGCGGAACGAGCGAGGACCTGGCCTATCTGCGCGGCTTGGTCGAAGCGGGACGGCTGCACCCGGTCATCGGCCGGAGCTGCCCGCTCGGGGAGATGGTCGAGGCTCACAGGTACGCCGAGACCGGCCAGAAACTGGGGAACGTCGTTGTCGTCGTCGCATCGTCGCGGCCCCGATCGCAGCCTCCCCGCGGGCCAACGTAGTCATGGATACCAGAGCGCGGCCTCCTCGAGGCTCGAGGCGAGCGACGAGGAGGCTTGTCTCAGCGCTGGACGGAATCGCGGACGGGGCGGCGGCCGAGTGTCGCCGCCCCGGCGCACTACGTGGTGACGGCGGCCTGACCCAGGGCCGCGATGAACGCGCGATCGGTCGGGTCAGAAGACTTCACCCCCGTCACGACCGGATGGCTGAACCCCTTGGCGAGGAGCCAGATCGGGAGGATCAGCTCGAAGAGGCCGCCTGGGAGCATGGCGAGCATCCCTGTGCCCTGTTGCACGTCGGTCACACCGAACATGGCTAGGACGGCTCCCGCGAGCAACACCGGATAGCCGATGAGCCCAAGGACTGCAAGCGGGCGCGGGACCAGCTTCGATCGATACAGCAAGCAGGCGACGAAGATCCCGGACGCGCCCGTGAAGAGATAGAGCAGCACGATGGTCACGTCGTGTTGTGCCTTGAAGAGCGAGCCCAGCGACTGGGAAGCGGACGCATCGACCGTGCCGTCGCGCGCTCCGTTGCCGAGCGCGAGCACGATGAGCGGAGCCACCATGTAGAGGAGCACCACTCCGAGTTCGGCGACTCGCAGACCGACGTATCCAAGGGCCAGCGACTCACTGGTGTGTCTCAGGAACGGATACATGAGGATTGCGATACCCACGACCGCGAGGCCGTCGACGAATGCGAGGAGCGCGCCGGCGGCCAGCGCGGTGGCGTCTCCTGAAGCACCGATCAAGTGGTCCGGGCGATCCAGAACCCCCTTGATGAGCGTATCGCCCGCGCTGAACGAAACGGTGGCAATCAGGAACAGCAGACCGACGATGGCTGCGGTCCTTCTGGACGACGTCATAGCCCTGGATCTCCTGCTACTATACGATGTAAAGCCAAGGGCGTGACTGTACGGTGTAAAGTCCGCAGTGTCAACCCCCGTTCTCACGGCCCGCTGGGGCGGATAGGAGGCCCATGACGACGCAAGCCACCAACCGAGCGCCGCGCCGCGTCCCCCTGAGTCGGGAGCGGGTGCTTGAAGCCGCGATCAAGCTCGCCGATCAGGGTGGGCTCGGGTCACTCAGCATGCGGAAGCTCGGCCAAGAGTTCGGGGTCGAGGCGATGGCGCTCTACTACCACTTCGCCAACAAGGACGAGGTTATCGATGGCATCGTCGATATCGTCTTCAGCGAAATCGAGCTGCCTACCGACGGTGTCGATTGGAAGACCGCCATGCGCCAGCGGGCCATCTCGATGCGCGACGTCCTCTTGCGCCATCGCTGGGCGATCGACCTGATGGAGTCGCGGAGGGGCGCCGGTCCGGCCAACCTCCGGCACCACGACGCGGTGATCGGCAATCTACGAGCGGCAGGGTTCGATAGCACGATGGTCGCCCGCGCGTACTTGCTCCTGGATGCCTACATCTATGGCTTCGCCCTGACGAAGATCAACCTCCCGTTCGACGCCTCGGAGGAGGTCGCCGAGGTGGCGCAGGGCATGCTCCAGCGGTTCCCCGTCAACGAGTACCCCAACCTCGTCGCATACATCGCCGAACACCTCAAGCCCGGCTACGACTATGGGGACGACTTCGAGTACGGCCTCGACCTGATCCTCGACGGCCTGGAAAAGGCCCGCGCCACGGCCTGATGCTGGCCGAATCTCGGTGCGGCATCGGACGAGGCGGACGTCGGGACGTTCGTGACGGGGATCAGCAACGAACGTGACGGTGTGTCGGCCCTAATCCTCTCGCCCCGACCATATACGGGTAAACGAAGCTCAGCCGGCAGCACCGCCGCCATCCCATAGCGGACCGCGTGCGCGCTGAGATCAACCGTCGCCTCCTGGAGCCCGAGCACGTCGATGCGGTCGAAGAGCGCCGCGGCGAGCATCGCCCGACCTTTTCCGCCCTTCGCCTCCTGCCACGTCTTGGGTAGCTCCTGGAGGAAGCGCACGGCCACATCGGCGGGGACCGGCTCGGTCTGGTCGACGACCTTGAGACTGGCCTCCTTCTGGTCCAGGCGCGCCATGGCAGCTGCAAGCGTGGCGGAGTCGCGGTCGCGGACGTATCGATCCAGGGCCCGTTGGCGTTCCTTGGCGATCGTGTCGACGTCCAGTCGAC
>JADGPB010000374.1 GCA_017882655.1 Propionibacteriales bacterium | reverse complement strand
GGCGTGCGCGCGGCCCGCTGGGCCACGGGGAGCTCGACGTACTCGGCGATCGGGATCGCCCCGTCCTCCTCGTGCGCGGCCAGCCAACGGAACTGCTTGGCGAACCGCCCCTCGCCGATCGCGAAGTCTGCGGGGGTGTAGAGCCGCTTCATGATCTGAGCCTTGCCGTCCGCGTCCCGGTACGTGAGGGACGTGGTCATCCACAGGGCGGTTGGCTCGCGATTCCCGTCGATGCTGAACCGCTCGATGATCGTGGCCCCCTTGCGCGGGTCGTGGATGAACAGTGGGCTGACCCGGCTGTCCACGGCGAGCCGGGACCGGGAGTTCGCCAGGTCCTCGGGCATCCCGTTCTCGGTGTCGCACGGCGTGTAGACGACCATCAGCGACGTGCCCTGGTCGAAGCCCAGCATCTCGCCGCTCGCGCGGAGGAAGTGGCCGTAGTACGCCGTCGAGGTCGAGCACACGTAGACGTTCGGGTGGAACGCGGCGAGCAGGCCGAGCTCCTTGCGGCTCTCCTGCTTGCCCGCGTGGGTCGCGCCGTACCTGGCCAGGTCGGCGTCCTGCCCGGAGTAGCTTGCCGTCGAGGCCTGCCCGCCGGTGTTGGAGTAGCCGCCTGTGTCGAGCACCAGGGACTTGATCGGGGTGCCGGCAGCGAGCACGCGCGACATCGCACCGAAGCCGATGTCGTACGCGGCCCCGTCGCCACTGATCGTCACGACCGCCGGTACGAGCGCGCGCTCGGCCGGGGTGAAGTCGCGCCACGACAGGGTGGCGAGCTTCGCGTCGTGGACGCGCGGGTCGTACACGCCGTCGAGCTCGAGCTGGGCCAGGCGCAATGCCCGGACCTCCTCGATCAGCCCGGAGACCAGACCTTCGTAGATGCCGACCGCGAGCGGCTGTGCATCCTGGAACAGACCGTTGACCCACGGGTCGAGGTACGGCGTGAACGGCATCGTCGACGCGTACACGCTGGAGCAGCCTGTGGAGTTGGCGATGACCGTCGGCGACGGACCGTTGCCGGTCGGGCCCGACTCGTACAGGTAGAGCCTCTTCTCGAGCTCCGCCATCGCCTTCTCGACCCGCACGCGGCGTGGGCTGCGCTCGGGCAGCGTCTCGACGAGCGCGGCCAGCTTCTCGGAGAAGCCGTCCAGCTGGCGCATGTGCGTCTGGCGCTGGTCCTCGCCGATGCGGTGGCTGAGCGAGTTGAACAGGTGGATCGCGGTGACCTCGCCACAGCCACGGCACGCACCGTGACCGCCGGTGATCGAGTAGTAGTCGTCGCGGGCCAGCAGGATCCGCTTGATGTCGCCGCCAGGCGCGGTGGCCGTGGCGGTGATGCGCTCGGGTGTGTCGGGCAGCGTGGTGAGCCGCTCGAAGCGACCCTCCAGCAGCTCCAGCAGCCCGTCGTCCTGCTCGTGGCTGGTGAGCGAGTTCGGCCCGCAGACCTCGACGCACTGCATGCAGCCCGTGCACTTCCAGGGGTCGATCGTTACGGAGAACAGCGCGCCAGAACCGCTCGCGCGCTTCTCCTCGGCGTCGAAGATCGGACGCGTACGCGCCACCGGGAACGACGCGATCCCAGCCACGATCTGGTCGAGCTCTGCGGTCGGCAACGGCTCCTCGGACAACGCGGAGGCTGCCTGCGTGGCCACAGCGGCGAGGTCGCCGGCCGACGACTTCGCCACGAAGAGGCGCCGTACCTCGTCGGACCAGGCCGGTACGAGGTCGTACCAGGTCGCCCGCTTCGCCTCCACGAGCCCGGAGACGTTGATCGCAGACTTCAGCAGGTCACTGATCTCGTGGCCAGCGTTGGGGATCGCGTTGTCGGGACAGGCGATCGTGCACTCCATGCAGGCCGTGCAGGAGGTCGGGTCGAAGATCGGCACGTTGCGACGGAAGATGCCCTTGTCCTTGGCCGCGGCGGTGCCAGCCGGCATGAACATCCCGGTGCCGGGGATGACCGGCGCCTCATCGATGACGCCCTCGCGGAACGGCTTGGCGACGATCTCCTCGTAGTACGAAGGGTCGAACAGCCCGCTGGTACGAGCGGTGGCGACCGACGGCGACATCGCGGGCGACAGCGTCAGGCGACGCTCCCGTACGACCTGCGTCTCGACAGCCTCGAACGTCGGGTCGGCGTAGTCGACTTTTGCCGCGGCCGCCATTCCGTCACGGATCACCGCCATGTTGGCCTCGACGACGCGGTCACCGCGGCGTCCGAACTTCTTGGCCAGCTCAGCGTGCACCTCGGCCTCGGTCTCGGCCGCACCCCCCTCGTGGGCGACAGCCTTGACGTTGCCGAGGATCGCGCCGATGAACGCGATGCCCATCATGCGGGTCTGCAGCTCCTGGGTCGGCGCGTGCTTCTTGGCGATCGCGAAGGCGTCGAGCACGTAGAACTTGATGCCGCGCTCACGGATGGCGCGCCGCGCGAAGGCGGGCAGCTCCTGCCAGATGGTCAGCGGGTCCTTGGTCGACTGCATGATCAGGGTTCCGCCGTTGACCAGGCCCTTGAGCGGGTTGGTGTGCGAGAAGACCATGTGGTCGGGCGCCACGACGACCTCGACGTCCTCGAGCTCGGCGTTGGTGATGAGGACCGGCTCCGGGGACAGCGTGATGTAGTAGTTGGTCGCCGCCCCGGACTTCTCCGAGCCGTACTTGGGGGCCGACTTCGAGTGCATGCCGAGCAGCGAGCTGAGAAGGTCGGTGAGCAGCTTGCCGGTGGCGATCGTGCCGTAGCCACCCACGGAGTGGAACCGGATCCGCAAGGCGTCCGCGGGCAGGACCCGCGGGTTGGGACCGGTCTCCAGAGCCATCAGCTCGGTCTCCGGGTAGGCCAGGCGCAGCTTGTCCTGCATCGCCGCAACGGCCGGCGTCGGGTTCGCGGTGAAGAACTGCGAGCCCAGGTAGACCAGGGGCGCGGGGTTGCCGGAGACCATGTTCTGGAAGCCCGCGACGATGTGCCGCGGCTGTACGTCGTGGCCGCCGAGCCCGAAGATCGCCGTGGTGAGGCGCGGGATCGCGGACAGTGCCGGGACGCCGGCGAAGAGCTCGCCCGTCGTCGACTCGCCGTTGGCACGCGCGTGGAACAACGCGCTCGTCACGGAGCGGGTGAGCGCGGTGTCGTCTGAACGCTCGAGAACCGTGACGGCCTTCGCGTTGCCGATGGCCGCGATGAGCTCTGCCTCCGGGAACGGCTGCAACAGCTTGACCGAGACCACGCCGGCCTTGATGCCCTGCGAACGCAGGTGGCTGAGAACTGCGCGTACGTCATCGGTGATCGAGCCCAGGCCGACCATGACGTAGTCGGCGTCGCCACACTCGTAGGCGTGCACCGGGAGGTACTCGCGGCCGCTGAGCTCGCTGTACTCG
>JADGPB010000373.1 GCA_017882655.1 Propionibacteriales bacterium | reverse complement strand
GGCTGCAGCTCTGTCCGTACGTCGACATGCACGATGATGTTCAGCGCCGACGCGATCGCACGTACCGCATAGTCATGCGTCACGTGCGCCCCGGCCTTCATCGCACACGTCACCAGACGGCTGACCGCGCTCTCAGCCGACTCCGCGTGCGTCGTACTGAGCGACCCTGTACCCGCTTGCATCGCCTCGAGCATCGCGAGAACTTCCCTGCCCCGGACCTCGCCAACGATCTGGCGGCTGAGGTTGAACCGGAACGAGTCGTAGAGCGCGTCGTCGATCGTGAACTCCCCGGCACGGCGGCCGTTCGGCTGCATCTCGCCGCCGGGCCGCGCCTCCCAGGCGTGGACGATCGGGTGCCGGTCCTTGAGCTCGTGCAAGTGGAGCTCGTACTCGGTCTCGAACGTCCCGAGCGCCTCCATCGGGCCGATCTCCGCGCACAAAGCACGCAGCATCGTGGTCTTGCCCGCGCCTTGCGGGCCAGCGACGACGATCGACTTCCGGGCGCGGACCGCCGCCGCGAGGAAGGAAGCCGCGACCGGGCCAAGCGACTGGCGGCGTACGAGCTGAGCCAGGGTCGCCTGCCGCATGCGATGGCGGCGGATCACGACGGACGGTCGCGGCGTCACCCACGCGGTTGCCGCCAGCCGGGCGCCACCGTCGAGGCGCATGTGGAGCCGGGGCTCCGCCTCGGAGAACTGCCGGGCGTTCACCTCGGACCGGGAGGCAAGGAAGACCAGGAAGTCGACGAGTTCGGCATCGGAGTCGGCGACGGCAGGACCACGTACGAGCCGGCCGTCCTCGTACTCGAGCCACACATCGTCGTGGCCCAGGATCGTCACGTTCTCCACGCCCGGGTCGTCGACGAGCGGCTGGAGCCGTCCGAGCCGGAAGAGCGCGTCGAACACCGCCTGCGCGAGCGCGGACTGGTGGTGCCGGTCGAAGGCGCCGCGACCCGCGGACGCCGACTGCTTGGCCTCCTCGTCGAGCAGCTCCGCGATGATCCGGCGGCCCACCGTCTGCTGCTCGCCAGGGCCCATGCGGGCGTTGAGCTCCATCGCGCGCATCAGCCGCTCGGACGCCGCCGACCGGAGCGCCGCGACCAGTCCCCAGTCGAGCGGCGACTGCGCCGCGCGACGGGCGTCGGTCATCGTCACGCGGGTCACCGCCTCCTCCGCCCAGTCGGTGCGTTGTGGAGGCGTCGGCTGCGAGGAGGCGAGCGGTGGGACGTCGGCTCGTGGAGCCACCGGAGCCGACTGGACCCAGGTCGATGTCGTACGGGCGAACAGCGGCAGCCGCGACGGGTCCGTGACGACCGTGACCTGAGGGGGCTCCTTCGTCACCGGACACCCCCCTGCGCCGTAGTGAGCCGCTCGGCCGTGACCCGGGCGCTGATCGCGGCCGCCGCGGCGCGGTAGCTGCGGACGAGCTGGTCGCGCTGGCTCCATGTGCTGCCCGCGGGCTTCTGCCCCTCGCTGAAGACGCGGGCGGACTTCGGGTCCCACGCGAGGCTCTCGAGAACTGGGACGCCGAGAACCTTCGAGACCTCGGAGGCCGCATACGGGCGGCCGACGCCCACGAGCAGCGACGCGACGCTTGCCGCACCGGTGCCGTCAACGGTGGCCGTGCTCCAGTCGTCCGCCCACTGCCGGGCGGCCGCCAGCGCGGGGAGGTCGGTACGGGAGACGAGCAGGGCGAGATCGGCCGCCCGGATCAGGGCTTGCGGCGAGTGGACCATGCCGAGCCGACCAGCGTCCACGATGACGTCCTGGCCGGTCTGCTCGAGCCCGCGGAGCTCGTACGCGAGGGCGCCCCAGAGCTCGGACAGGCTTCCCGCCTGCGCATGGGACTTCGGTCCGGGAAGGATGGACACGTACGTGTCGGGGACGGGGATCATCGTGCGCGGCAGGACCTCGGCGAGGCGTCCGTCGCGGTGGGCGAGGACGAGGTTCACCATGGCGTCGTCGTCGGCCACCGTGCCCTGGAAGTAGCCGGCGAGCAGAGCGCATCCACCGACGGGATCAGCATCGACGAGCACGACCGGCCGGTGCCAGACCAGTGCCAGTCCGAGAGCGGTCGTGGTCACCCCCGGCGACCCGGAGGCGGACGCGAGCACGATCAGAGACATCAGCGGACTCGGGAGTCGAGGACCAGCGCCACCTTGGCGGAGGCCGACCAGGCGGCCAGCGCCGGGGCCTTGTCGGCGTCCACCTCCACGGTCACGGGCGTCGTACCGTCAGCACTTCGGTCCGAGACTGTGAGGACCTCGCCACTGAACACGGTCGGCGCAGTAGCTCCTGCGTCGCCCTGCGTGCCCGGGGTGGTCACGACCCTGACCTTGTCGCCGACCACCAGCGGTTCGCTCGGCATCTGCGCGGCCGTCAGCGACAGGCCGACGGCGGACATGCCCTGACGGGGAACCACCTCGGTGGTGACAGCGCCGGGCACGAGGAGCTGTCCTGCCTTGAGGTCGACCGCGGCCCGCTTCCCCACGAGCGACTGCGCCTGGCTCGCAGGTACCGTCTGGAGCGCGGGATCGACCCCGATCCTTACGACCTGCAGGCTCTCGGCGGCGATGAGCTGCCCGCGCGCGATGTCCGTCCTGACGGCGACCACTTCCTGCGCATTGCCGAGGCTCGTGTACGCCCAGGCCGACGCCAGCGCGCCGATGACGACGAGCAGCACCGACGCCACAATGAGCGAGGGACGGCGGCGCAGCTTCGGGGGCGGAGTCAGGGCGTTTGAGGAGGGAGGCGTGGGCGCCACCGGTGCCCAGCCGCGCTGCAGATCTGCACTCGTCATCTTCTGGGCCGAGGCGCGGACGGCGAACGTCGGGGGTGCGATCCGGATGCGATCCGGAACAGTCGGGTCATGAAGGCCTCGCTCGGGTGGGCGTGCGTTGGGGCATTCCTAATGCGCCGTGGGCGCCTATGGCAAGCCCCTCTGTGCACAACTCGGACGGTGGAACGGCACGGGCACGAACCGCGACGAGCGGCGCCGGTCTAAGGATGGCGGCCTGACTAGGGAATTCGCTCGCCAGCGTCATCTTCCTTGCCCAGGAAGATCTTTTCTTCAATTCCACTCGAGTGTGACGCGGAACGAGGCTCACGAGCACGCATCTCAGAGTCCTCGCCCGGTTGCCAGGTCGGGTCACCCGTCGGCCACTGGCCGCCCCACGATCATCGGCTGGAGCAGGTCGGGGTCGAAGGTGTCCGCGGTCGGCCGATCGAGCCGGGCGCCGAGACCGTCCAGGACCTTCGTGAAGAACGCGCGCGCGGAGACGGCGAACACGACATCGGCGACGTCGGCGTCCGACAGCCCGGCGTCACGAAGCGTGTCGACGTCGGCCTGCTCGATCGTCGAGGCGTCCTGGGCGAC
>JADGPB010000372.1 GCA_017882655.1 Propionibacteriales bacterium | reverse complement strand
GCCCGGACAGCTCGTGGCCGTCGATTCGGAGCACTCCGCCTTCGCCCAGGCGCTGCGTGCCGGACGTGCCGACGAGGTACGACGCCTGATCCTCACCGCCTCCGGCGGGCCCTTCCGGGGCCGTACCGTGGATCAGCTCCGCGACGTCACCGTCGCTCAGGCGCTCGCGCATCCGAACTGGTCCATGGGTCGCGTCATCACGATCAACTCGTCCACGCTGGTGAACAAGGGCCTGGAGCTGCTCGAAGCGCACCTGCTGTACGACGTCGCGCTGGAGAACATCACGGTCGTCGTCCACCCGCAGTCGATCGTGCACTCCATGGTGGAGTTCGTCGACGGGTCGACCATCGCCCAATGCTCGCCGCCCGACATGCGCCTGCCGATCGGGCTCGCGCTGGCGTGGCCCGACCGCCTTCCCGACGTCGCGGCGCCCTGCTCGTGGACCGACCCGACGTCGTGGACGTTCGAGGCCCTCGACAACGAGACGTTCCCCGCCGTGGACCTGGCCCGCGCTGCGGGCGCAGCTGCCGGTACCGCCCCGGCCGTCTTCAACGCCGCCAACGAAGCCGCCGTGGATGCCTTCTGCGAGGGCCGGATCTCCTTCCTCGACATCACGGCCACCGTTCGTACCGTCCTCGACGAGCACCTCGTGCAGGACCCTGATCTACCATCGATATCAGGAGCAGCCTGGATCGCCGACGAAGCCCTGTCCGTCGATGCCGTACTAGCAGCAGACTCGTGGGGTCGCCGTCGCGCCGAGGCCCTCACGCGGAAGGAGACGCCATGACGATCGTCTGGGCCGTACTGGCCGGGCTGGGCTTCTTCGCGCTCATGATGGCGTCGATCGCTCTCCACGAGGTCGGTCACCTTCTGCCCGCGAAGCTGTTCGGCGTCAAGGTGCCGATGTACTTCGTGGGCTTCGGCAAGCGCATCTGGTCGATCCGTCGCGGCGAGACCGAGTACGGCATCAAGTGGATCCTGCTCGGCGGCTACGTACGGCTCGTCGGCATGTACCCGCCCGGCAAGCCGGGTCGCAAGGGCCGTTTCGCCGAGCTGGCCGACAGCGCACGCGAGGCTGAGCGCGACGACATCACCGAGACCGACGTACGCACCGGGCGGCTCTTCTACCAGAAGAAGACCTGGCAGAAGCTCATCATCATGGTCGGCGGCCCGCTGATGAACATCCTGCTCGCGTTCTTCATCTTCCTCGGAATCAACCTCGCCTACGGGCAGCAGCAGCAGACGCTGAGCGTCTCGGCAGTGACGGACTGCCTCGAGCCGGCTCCCGCCGCGTGCGTCGCCCCACCCGCGAAGCAGGCAGGCGTCCAGGTGGGCGACACGGTCGTCGCGCTGAACGGTACGAACGTCACCACGTGGCGCGAGCTCGTCACCCTCGTACGCGCCCAGGGCGACGGGACACTGACCTTCACCGTCGAGCGTCCCGGACAGGGCCGGGTCACACTCCCCGCCGTCAACGGCGTGATGCGCCAGCTGGCCGACCTCAACGACCCGACGAAGACCGTGACCGCGGGGTTCGCGGGCATGTCGAGCGGCGTCACGACCGTGCGCGTCGGACCGGTGGGCACCGCCCAGGACATGTGGAAGATGACCACGCAGAGCGTCACGGCGTTGGGCACCTTCCCGCAGAAGGTCTTCATGACCGGCTACAACCTCGCGACCGGCAAGCCCCGCGATGTCACCGGCCCGCTCAGCGTGGTTGGCGCCTCGGTCGCGGCCAGCGAGATCGCCACCACGGACCAGCTGACCCTAGGGAGCCGGATCGCGTCGTACTTCTCGCTGCTCGGCGCCGTGAACCTGTTCGTAGCCATCCTCAACCTCGTACCGCTCCTGCCCTTCGACGGTGGTCACATCGCCGGAGCGCTGTGGGAGGCGCTGCGTCGCGCGCTCGCGCGTCTCTTCAAGCGACCCGCGTACGGCTTCTTCGATACGGCGGCGCTCTTGCCCGTGGCGTATGTTGTGGGGGCGTTCCTTGCGATCGCCGGCATCGTCCTCGTCATCGCCGACATCGTGAGTCCCATTCGCATCTTCTGACTGAGGAGCCGACTCCGTGCCCGTGACCCTGGGGATGCCCAAGCCTCCTGTACCCGTGCTCGCTAAGCGGCACCCGACCCGTCAGATCAAGGTCGGCAAGGTGCTGGTCGGCGGCGACGCACCGATCTCGGTGCAGTCGATGACCACGACCAAGACGACGGACATCAACGCGACGCTCCAGCAGATCGCCGAGCTGACCGCTGCCGGCTGCGACATCGTCCGCGTGGCGGTGCCTAGCCAGGACGACGCCGACGCGTTGCCGATCATCGCCAAGAAGTCGCAGATCCCGGTGATCGCGGACATTCACTTCCAGCCGAAGTACGTCTTCGCGGCGATCGATGCCGGCTGTGCGGCCGTACGCGTCAACCCCGGCAACATCAAGGCGTTCGACGACAAGGTCGGCGAGATCGCGCGCTACGCCGCCGACGCCGGAGTGTCGCTGCGGATCGGCGTCAACGCCGGATCGCTCGACAAGCGGATCATGGACAAGTACGGCTCCGCGACCCCCGAGGCGCTCGTCGAGTCGGCTCTGTGGGAGGCGTCCCTGTTCGAGGAGCACGGCTTCCGCGACTTCAAGATCTCCGTGAAGCACCACGACCCGGTCGTCGTGGTGAAGGCGTACGAGCTCCTCAGCGAGCGCTGCGACTACCCGCTTCACCTCGGCGTGACCGAGGCCGGCCCGGCGTTCCAGGGCACGATCAAGTCGGCGACCGCGTTCGGCGCGCTGCTGAGCCAGGGGATCGGCGACACGATCCGGGTCTCGCTGTCCGCACCGCCCGTCGAGGAGGTCAAGGTCGGCGTCAAGATCCTCGAGTCGCTCAACCTGAGGCCGCGCCACCTCGAGATCGTCTCCTGCCCGTCGTGCGGGCGGGCGCAGGTCGACGTGTACAAGCTGGCCGACGAGGTGACGGCCGGACTGGCAGGCATGACCGTGCCGCTTCGGGTCGCGGTCATGGGCTGTGTCGTGAACGGCCCCGGTGAGGCCCGTGAGGCCGATCTTGGTGTCGCATCCGGCAACGGCAAGGGCCAGATCTTCGTCCGGGGCGAGGTCGTACGGACCGTTCCTGAGGACCAGATCGTCGAGAACCTCATCGCCGAGGCGCAGCGCCTCGCTGAGGAGATGGGCGCGACGTCCGGAGCGCCGATCGTCACGGTGGGCTGAATGCCTGCAAGCGTCCGGACGCTCACGAACCAGGACTTGCCGAAGGTCACCGAGCTCCTGAGCCGGAAACCGTTCGAGAACGTGTTCGTCGCCTCACGCATCCGTACCGGCGGCCTCGAGGCGTTCATGCTCGGCTGCGACGTCTGGGGCTACGAGGAGGACGGCGAGCTCGTCTCGATCCT
>JADGPB010000371.1 GCA_017882655.1 Propionibacteriales bacterium | reverse complement strand
GATGAACCAGTAGTTGACTCCGTGCACTTCACGGGGTCTCGGAGACCTCGTGGTCACTGAGACCGACAACCAGATTTCGGGGTGCTGCTGGATCAGCCTCGTGACCACGGTCCCTTTCCCGACCCCGGAGGGCCCGGTAAGGACCGTGACAGTCACGAGAACTCGGCCTTGAGCCCTGCGACCTGATGTCGACCGAGGCCACGGAGCCGGCGGTTCGGCGCGATGTCGAGCCGCTCCATGACCTCCGCCGCACGCTTGTCTCCGACACGCGGCAGGCACTTGAGCAGGTCAACGACCTTCACGTGGGCCAGGATGTCATTGGATGCCGCCAGGTCCAGTGCGTCGCCAAACGTCACGGCGGAGCTCCGCACCCTAGCCTTGAGCTCGGCACGAGAACGGCGCGCTGTTGCAGCAGCCTGTCTCGCTGCCTGTAGTTGCTCAGGTGACAACTGAGGTATGGCCACGTGCGTCTCCGATCGCCTTCTGGCCTCGCTCGAGAGAGTGAGGGCCCTCAAACATACGAGCGGGATAATGACAACGGGGCTCCCCGTGTCCGATCGCCACCATCCGTGCAGGGGCAAATCTATCCAATCCTCACAGGGCTTTGTGCACTTGACACGCGAGTCATGTGAGTTGCAGGCCCGAGACCGCTTTCCGGAGTGCCTCGGGGTCAGGTCCGCGGAGAAGCACCTCACGGCTGGCGGACGGCAGGACGCGATCCTTCGCTGGACCGAAGATGCCAGCCAGGCTTTGGATCGTGCCACCTTGAGCGCCGATGCCTGGCGCGAGGATCGACCCGTTGAAGTGATCTACGTCGCATCCGGCATCGGTGCGCGTGGCCCCGATCACGAGCCCGATAGCGCCCTGCCCGGAGGCCTCGTTGGCAGCGATCGCCGCATCAACCATGCCCTGAGCGACGGACACACCGTCACTCCTCACGGCTGACTGCACGTCGCCGCCCTCGGGATTGCTCGTACGAGCCAGCACGTACAGCCCGCGTCCCGTGGCGTGCGCCAGGTCCAGGGCGGGTTTCAAGGACCCGAACCCGAGGTACGGGGACACCGTGAGCGCGTCACCGGCCAGCGGCGAGCCGTCGGACAGGTACGCGTCGGCGTACGCGGCCATCGTCGAGCCGATGTCGCCCCTCTTGGCGTCCACGATCACGATCGCCCCGGCCGCCTTGGCGGCAGCGATCGTGCGCTCCAGGACGGCGACCCCTGCCGAACCGTGCGCCTCGAAGAAGGCCGACTGGGGCTTGAAGACGGCAACCACGTCGCCGAGCGCCTCGACCATGCCGCGCGCGACGGCCTCGAGCCCGGCGAGGCCGTACTCGTAGCCCCAGGCCTCGATCACCGAGCGGTGCGGATCGATCCCCACGCACAGTCGACCCCGCGCGGCCGTGACCGCAGCCAGGCGTTCTCCGTACGAGCTCATGTCGTCCTCCCCAGTGAAAGCGCGTTGATGCCGGCCACGAGGCCGGTCCCCGAGTAGATGAAGCCCGTGTAGAGCTGGATCAGCCGGGCGCCGGCGTCGATCATCCGCTCGGCGTCGTCCGGCGTCATGATCCCGCCGACCCCGATCACCGGCAGCGTCGTCGACGCGGTGATCCTCGAGACGACCTCGAGCGCGCGAGCGGTGAGCGGAGCGCCTGAGAGCCCTCCGGCCTGGTCGGCGTAGACACGGTCGGCCGCGGCCAGTCCGTCACGGCCGAGCGTCGTGTTCGTGGCGATGATGCCTCTCCCCCCGTTGTCGGCGACGACGCCGAGGAGGTGGTCCAGCTGCGCGTCGGACATGTCGGGGGCGATCTTCACGAAGATGGGTACGGGTCCGAGCGGATGGGTGATCTGCGACGCCTCGCGCGTCAGCGAGCTGAGCAGGTCCCGCAGCAGGTCGCCTTCCTGAAGCGACCGCAGGCCAGGAGTGTTGGGACTGGAGACGTTGATGGCGATGTAGTCCGCGTACGGCGCGAGCATGCGCAGCGACGCCACGTAGTCGGGCACGGCGTCGGCGACGGACGTGACCTTCGACTTGCCCAGAGAGATGCCCAGCGGGATCCCGCAGGTCAGCTCGCCGCGCTGCACGCCCAGTTCGTACAGCCGGTCCGCCATCGCTTTCGCACCGGCGTTGTTGAAGCCCATCCGGTTGATGATCGCTCGGGAGTCGCGCAGCCGGTACAGGCGGGGTTTGTCGTTGCCCGGCTGCGCCAGCGCTGTGACCGTCCCGAGCTCTGCGAATCCGAACCCGAGCGCAGACCACGCCTCGACGGCGCGCGCGTCCTTGTCGAGGCCGGCGGCGACCCCCACGCGGCCGGGGAACCGTACCCCGGCGACGGTGACCGGTGACGTGGGCCGACCCGACAGCAGGCGGAGCATCGACCGGGCCGTGGGGTTCAGACCGCCGAGGAGGGCGATGAGCGACTCGTGGATGAGCTCCGGGTCGCCGCCGTGCGAGCGGAACAGCGCGGGACGCAGCACCGACCGGTACCCGGCGTCGAGCACCGCCGACCGCAGGCTCACAGGTGGTCCAGCGCCGCCGTGACCTCGTCGCCCCAGGCCTGGAGCGACCGAACGCTGACGTCACCGTCGCGCGCCGCCTCGATGGCCTGGACGGCAGCTGCCAGGCCCTGAACGGTCGTGATGCACGGGATGTCGCGGTGGATGGCGGCCGTCCGGATCTCGTAGCCGTCGCGCCGTGGCGAGCCGGTGGCCGAGCGGCCGTGGGGGGTGTTGAAGACGAACTGGATCTGTCCGTCGAGGATCATGTCGACGATCGTCGGCGAGCCGTCCGCACCGCCGCCCTCGCTGAACTTGCGGACCGGGACCACCTTGATGCCGTGGTGCGCGAGCACCTCCGCCGTACCGGCCGTCGCGTAGATCTCGAACCCGAGGTCCGCGAGCCGCTTGATCGGGAAGACGACATGCCGCTTGTCGGCGTTGTTGACGGAGACGAACACCCGGCCGCTCTTGGGCAGCGGCCCGTACGAGGCGATCTGCGACTTGGCGAACGCGTTGCCGAACGTCCGGTCGAAGCCCATGACCTCGCCCGTCGACCGCATCTCGGGACCGAGGATCGTGTCGACGCTCGACCCTTCCGAGGTACGGAACCGGTTGAAAGGCATGACGGCTTCCTTGACCGCGATCGGCGAGCCGTGCCACGTAGCCGCACCGTCGCAGTCCTTGCGGAGGCGCCCCGAGGCCCGAAGCTCGGCGATGGTCTCCCCCATCATGACGAGCGCGGCAGCCTTGGCGAGCTGGGTGCCGGTGGCCTTGGAGACGAAGGGGACGGTACGGGACGCGCGCGGGTTCGCCTCGAGCACGTACAGCGTCTCCCCCGCCAGCGCGTACTGGATGTTGATGAGGCCACGGACGCCGACGCCCTCGGCGATCTTGCGGGTGGACTC
>JADGPB010000370.1 GCA_017882655.1 Propionibacteriales bacterium | reverse complement strand
CCTGGGGGCGAAGGGCCCGGTCTCGGCCGGAGCCGCGGTGGTGGCGACGGTCACCGGTGGCTCGATACCCACCACTTCACAGGGTGTGTTCATCAACCTCACGGTGACGCAGCCCATGTCACCGGGCTGGCTGGCTGCCTATCCGACGCAGGCGACCCTGCCGTTGGTGTCGAATCTCAACTTCGCTGGGAGCCAGACGGTGCCGAATCTGGCCACCGTGGGTCTGACGAACGGCCAAGCAACCCTGTACAACGGCTCACCTGGCATGGTGCAGATGGTGGTTGACGTCTTCGCGTACATCCTGTGACCACCTTTGAGGAAGACCGAGGGACCCTTCCGTCGGCTGTCGTGTTCGACATGGACGGCATCCTGATCGAGACCGAACCCATCTGGGACAAGGTCAGACGCCGGTTGGCCGCCGAGGACGGGCTGCCGTGGCCCGAGAGCTCGACCCCGATCATGATGGGGCTGTCGACCCAGGAGTGGGCCGAGCACATGACCGACGTGGTCGGCTTCTCCGGAACGTGGGAAGACATGGCGCAGCGCGTGATCGACGGCATGGCCGGCGAGTACGCGAGCGGCGGTCTGCCGGTCCTCCCGGGCGCTGTGGAGGCTGTTCGACGGATGGCAGGGCTGGTTCCGACAGCGATCGCGTCCTCGTCGCCGCGGCGACTGATCGATCTCGTGGTGTCTCGGCTCGATCTCGGTGAGCTGCTCACGGTGACGGTCTCGACCGAAGAGGTGCCGCGCGGCAAGCCGTTCCCCGACGGCTACCTCAAAGCGTGTGAGCTGCTCGGCGTCGATCCGGCCCAGTCAGTCGCGGTCGAGGACTCGACGAACGGCGTACGGTCCGCCCATGCCGCTGGCATGACGGTCGTCTGCGTCCCGCCCGGCTTCCACCCGCCCGCCGAGGACACGATCGCCCTGTGCGCTGCCGTCCTCGACTCGCTGGACGACCTCACCGAGGAGCTCCTGAGCTCGTTCTCGGCGTAGCCCGGTCGCTCAGCTGTGGGCGGCTGTGTACGACCGGATCCCGTCCCGCAGCGACGTCTTGATGTCTGCCGGCGCGAAGCTGTGGTTCACCGCGGCGAGGGCCAGGTCGGCGACACCGGCCTCATCGAGGTCGAGCAGCGCAGCAGCGACTCCGTACTCCGCCGTCAGGGTGGTCGAGAACATCGGCGGGTCGTCGGAGTTGATGCTCACCGGCACGCCGGCCTCGACCATCGCCCGGAGCGGGTGCTCGGCGAACGTCGCGACCGCGCGGGTGGCGATGTTGGAGGTCGGTGAGACCTCGACGGGGATCTCGTGCTCGGCCAGGTAGACGAGCAGCGCCGGGTCCTGCACGGCCGAGGTGCCGTGACCGATCCGTTCGGCGCCCAGGACGTTGATGGCGTCCCAGATCGTCTGGGGCCCGGTGGTTTCGCCGGCGTGGGGGATCGAGTGGAGACCCGCGGCGCGTGCCTTCGCGTAGACGTCGGCGAACTGCGGCCGAGGCACGCCGATCTCCGGGCCGCCGAGTCCGAACCCGATGAGGCTGGACGGCCCGTGATCGAGTGCGTACCCGAGGGTCTCGACGCCCGCCGGGAGGCCCAGCTCGCCCGGGATGTCCCAGATCCAGCGCATGGTCAGCCCGAGATCGCGCTCTGCGACGACGCGTACGTCTTCGATCGCCTCTACGAACGCCTCGATGGGAACGCCCGCGCGCACGTTGGTGACCGGCGAGCATGTCAGCTCGACGTAGCGGACGTGCTGACGCGTCAGCTCCTCCGCGATGCCGTGGGTGAGGGTCCAGATGTCCTCAGGGGTGCGTACGAGGTCGACGACCGACAGGTACAGCTCGATGAAGTGGGCGAAGTCGGTGAACGTGAAGTAGTCAGCCAAGGCCGTAGGGTCCGACGGCACCTTGCCGGGATGCCGCGCGGCGAGCTCGGCGACGATCGCTGGAGACGCGGACCCCACGTGGTGGACGTGGAGCTCCGCCTTCGGGAGGCCCTCGATGAACCTCTCGACTCCGGGTGCGGGGCGAGGTTGGGCCTCGGACAGTGACATAGGGCCACATCCTGCCGTATCACGACGTCTCGCGTGAGAGGACCGATGAAGGGCGACGGGGCTCCGATCCGGGCCGGGCCGGGATCGGGGCGACCCCGCTCACTCTCGCCGTACGGCTTTAGCAACGTGAGAGTTACGAAATTTCCCCTTGATCTGCCGTTAAGCTGGATCAAATGGCCCGGGAGGGATATGGTCCTCTTTCAGAGGGATGAAGCCGCCCGCTTGGGGAGGGCGGCTGCGACCGACGCAATGGGTGGGGCCGCCGTGGCACATACCGGCGGTCCCCCCTCTGCGTCTGGGCTCAGTTGCAGTTCTGGCACTCGCCGATGATCGGCGTCTCGAGGAAACACTGCGGGCAGATGCGCGTGAGCGGCACGTCGGGAGGCGGCAGTACGACAGGACGCTTGGGCATCGCAGCCTTCGCGGTCCGTTTCGCCTGCTCGCGAGCAGCGATGAACTTGGTCGCCAGTACCGGCTCGGCGTTGGCGGGTACATCCGGCGCGTACCGGCGGTAGGCGTCGAGCCGACCCTGGGCCGCTGCCTTCTCCCGCGCCACATCGCTGAGGGCGGTCTGGCCGGCCACCCGCTGCACTTCGCTGTAGGCAGGACCGACGGTACCGGTCGAGGGGCTGACCACCAGGGCGGTCAGCGGCGGCTCACCCGTGGCGCTGCAGCGGTAGACGACCAGCGTGAGCACCCGTCCGATCCACGAGGACGGCCGTTCGGTCGAACGGACGCCCGTGGCGTCCTGAACCGCGTGAGCGAGCTGTTCCGCCGACACGACCTGCCCGTACTGGGACGCTGTATCAACGAGTACCCCGTACGCCTCGGCCGCCCAGGTCCGCAGCGCCTCTTCGGCGGTGAGGGGAGCGCCATCGGTGGCCCTGAAGTATGCGGCGCTCATAGGAGCACCCCCAGTACGGGCTCGCCATGGCTCGGGCTGGTCGCGGCCTCGAGTCGTACGCGGTGATCCTCGTGGCCGAGCTCGTCGCCCGGTTGCAGCCGGGCCCCGGTGGTGACCACGTAACGGGCGATGTCGAGCAGCAGGTTCGTCGACTCGGGGAGTGGAAGCGACGTGGCCTCGATCATGAGGTCGGCATGGCCGAAGGTCGGTAGCCCGAAGGTCGCGAGCGTTGTGCCCGTCACCTCGTTGCCCCACGACCAGACGGACAGCCACAGGTCGACCGGGAGCTGGGGGTCCTCGGGATCCGAGTACGCAGCCTTGATGACGTCCGTCACGACCTCCGGCGGCAGCGTCGTGGCCGCGGATGCGCTGTAGAGCGCCACCGCCTCCGGCGCCTCGACGAGGCTGGCGGCCACCAGCGACCCGGTGACGTGTGCGGCAAGGGTCTGC
>JADGPB010000495.1 GCA_017882655.1 Propionibacteriales bacterium | reverse complement strand
AGGTGATCACCGACCGTGACGGTGTCGGACCGATCCGCGAGCGCGTGTACTCGATGATGGCCGACTACCTGGCGCTCGGCCTCGACCCGGTGAAGACGACGATCTTCACCCACTCGTCGGTGCCGGCGCTCAACCAGCTCATGCTGCCCTTCCTGTCGCTGGTCACCGACGCGGAGCTGCGCCGCAACCCCACGGTCAAGGCGGAGCTCGACGACACCGGCGACCGTCCGATGTCGGCGCTGCTGCTCACGTACCCGGTCCACCAGGCGGCGGACATCCTGTTCTGCAAGGCCAACCTCGTACCCGTCGGCAAGGACCAGCTGCCGCACCTCGAGCAGGCGCGGGTGATCGCGCGGAGGTTCGACGAGCGGTACGGGAGGGCGGACGCCTCCACACCGGTGTTCCGGGCGCCTGACGCGCTGCTCTCGGAGGGTGGTGCGGTCATCCTCGGGATGGACGGCGCCAAGATGAGCAAGTCCCGCGGCAACGTCATCGAGCTGGGCATGACGGCCGACGAGACCGCCAAGCTCATCAAGAAGGCCGTCACCGACTCCGACCGCCACATCACGTACGACCCGGTCAACCGCCCCGAGGTGTCCAACCTCGTGAACCTCGCGGCGCTGTTCCTCAAGCGCGACCCGGTCGAGATCGCGGCTGAGCTCGGCGACGCCGGCGGCGGCGGGTTGAAGAAGCTCGTCACCGAGGCCGTCAACGAGGGGCTGGCAGGTCATCGGGCCCGGCGGGCCGAGCTCGTCGCCGATCCCGCGCAACTCGAGCAGATCCTCGCCGACGGCAATGCCCGCGCGAACTCCGTCGCCGACGCCACGCTGGCAGAGGTTCGTACGGCGATGAAGATGGTCTACTGACCGGATCCCGCCGCGAGCGTCGACCGAATGGCAGCGACGGAAGCGTTTGCGGCCTTCCTCGACCAGACCCGATTCTCCGTCGACCAGATCCGCTTCGTACAGCTCATCATCGAGGAGCTCACCGCGAACGGTTTGATGGATCCGAGCCGGCTGTACGAGTCGCCGTACATCGATCACGGTCACCTCGACGTCATCTTCCCGCAGGAGGTCGGCGTGATCGTCGAGATCCTCCGCGACGTGAAGGCTCACGCCCTTTCGGCGGACGTGGCCTGAGAGGCCGACGCGAAGATCTTCTCGAGCGCCTCCGCGGTCGCATCGACGTTCTCGAGCATCGGCAGGTGGGTCGAGTCGGGGATGACGATCGGCGTCGTACCCAGCCGTACGGCCATCTCGTTCTGTGTCGCCTGGTTCCAGGTGCCGTCGCGCTCGCCGTACATGACGGCACACGGCACTCCGGCTGCGGCCAAGGCGTCCACGACGTCGCCGGCGTGGAGCAGGTCCTCGACGTTGTGCACCGCTGCCTCGTGGCTGCCCACCACGAACCGCTCCCGCAGGAACGACGCCATCGCGGGGTGCATCTCGACGTTCTCGTACGCGGTCTTCGCGTCCCAGGCTTGGTGCAGGGTGTGGCCCGCGAGCGCGCCCTGGAACATCGTCAAGCGGTCGATCGTGATGGGGATGAGGTCGGGCGACGCCATGAAGCCGGCAGGCCCGGAGCAGACCAGCGTGAGCGAGGCGAACGCCTCGGGATCGGCGATGACGGCCCGCTGGGCCGATAGGCCGCCGAAGGAGTGCGCGACGAGGTGGACCGGTGCCCCGAGGTGCCTCGCGACGGCGACGAGGTCGTCAGCGAGCGTGTCGAGGTCGTACGGTCCGTGCGAGATCGACTGGTGTACCCCGCGCAGGTCGAGCGCGCAGGCCGTCCATCCCTTCGCCGCGAGCTCCGGGAGAAGGAAGATGAAGTCCTCCTTGGCGCCCGTGAAGCCGTGGACGGCCAGCACGACGCCCTTCGACGGATCCGCCTCGGCGGTCAGCATCGCCAGGTGGGTGCCATCAGGACGGGTGAGCGTGCTGGGGGTGAGGTCCCCGAAGAGGTCGAACACCCTTTCAGGCTAGCCGCCGGAGTGTTCGAGCACGGCCACGAGCGCACGCGCATAGCCGCACTCGACATCGGTGTCGCGGACGCGATCCAGGTGCTCACCCGACCCGTACGTGACGATCCACTCGTTGCCCTCGTGCTCGAGCGCGACGAGGCTCTGTCCGAGGGCGTCGCGGAGCTGGTCCTCGCGGGGGAGCCACAGGACGCTGTCCGAGGGGATCGAGTCGAGCGCCCACTCGGTGGTGCCGTTGAACTTCACGACACCCTCACCGTGGTGGGATGCCACCTCGATGGTCATCTCGGCGACGTGGAAGACCTCTTCGTCCATCTCCCGGCCGGGGATGGCGAAGCGGTCGCCCGAGGAGGGCATCCAGGGCATCCCGGCAACCACGAGCTCGCGGGCCAGATCGAAAGTGATCACATCTCCATGGAACACGCTGTGCGCCGGTGCGACAAGGCTTGCGGCGCCCGAAGTGTGCCTATTCGGCTGCGCCCGTACGACGCAGGACCTCGGAGAGCCTCTCGGCAGCGGCCATCACGGCGGCCGCGTGGAGGCGGCCAGGCTGGCGAGTGAGCCGCTCGATGGGTCCGGAGACGCTGACGGCTGCGATGACCTTGCCGGACGGCGACCGTACCGGAGCGGAGACCGATGCGACTCCGGCCTCGCGCTCGGCGACCGACTGGCACCAGCCACGACGCCGTACGGCTGCCAGTGCGACCGCCGAGAAGTTCGCTCCCGTAAGGCCTCGCTGGATCCTCTCGGGCTCCTCCCAGGCCAGCAGTACCTGTGCGGCCGAGCCGGCACTCATCGTGAGCTGCGAGCCGACTGGGACCGTGTCGCGGAGACCCGAAGGGCGTTCTGCCGCAGCGGCGCACACGCGAATGTCGCCCTGCCGGCGGAAAAGCTGCGCCGATTCGCCCGTGATGTCGCGAAGGCGCGCAAGAATGGGACCTGCAGTCGCCAGTAGACGGTCCTCGCCGGCGGCGGAGGCCAGCTCGGTGAGGCGTGGGCCGAGTACGAACCGGCCGTGGAGGTCGCGGCTCACGAGCCGGTGGTGCTCGAGGGCGACCGCCAGGCGGTGCGCGGTAGGACGGGCCAGGCCGGTCGCGCTCACCAGTCCTGCCAGGGTGGTCGGCCCGGATTCCAGGGCGCTGAGCACCAGCGCCGCCTTGTCGAGAACGCCAACACCACTCGAGTTGTCCATACTCTGATACTAGCGTCTCATTTGCTGGGCAGTAAACCCCATACTGGACGAGCCGGCCGCGGGGCCGGCCTCCGAGGCGACGAGGGCGAGGAAGCTCATGGGCAGGACTCTTTCGGAAAAGGTCTGGGACGACCACGTGGTCAACGCCACGCCGGGCGAGCCCGACCTCTTGTACATCGACCTCCATCTGGTGCACGAGGTCACGAGCCCGCAAGCATTCGACGGGCTGAGGCTCGCGGGCCGTACGGTCCGTCGGCCCGACCTTACGCTGTGCACCGAGGACCACAACACGCCGACGCTGAACATCACCGCGCCGATCGCGGACCCGGTGTCGAAGCTGCAGGTCGACACGCTGCGCCACAACGCGGCGGAGTTCGGGCTGCGGATCCATTCCCTCGGCGACAAGGACCAGGGCGTCGTCCACATCATCGGTCCGCAGCTGGGCGTCACGCAGCCCGGCATGACGATCGTCTGCGGCGATTCGCACACCGCCACGCACGGCGCGTTCGGCGCGCTCGCGTTCGGCATCGGCACGTCCGAGGTCGAGCACGTCCTCGCCACCCAGACGCTGCCTCAGGCCAAGCCGAAGACCATGGCCGTCACCATCACCGGCGCCCTGCCGGATGGTGTCACGGCCAAGGATGTCGTCCTCGCGCTCATCGCAAAGGTGGGTACGGGCGGTGGCGCCGGCTACGTCGTCGAGTACCGCGGCGACACCATCGAGAAGATGTCGATGGAAGGCCGCATGACGATCTGCAACATGTCGATCGAGTGGGGCGCCCGCGCAGGCCTGGTCGCGCCCGACCAGACGACCTTCGACTACCTCCAGGGCCGTCCGCACGCGCCTGAGGGTGACGACTGGGACGCCGCGGTCGCTTACTGGCAGACCCTGTACTCGGATCCGGACGCCACGTTCGACCGCGAGGTCGTCATGGACGCCACGCAGCTGACGCCGTTCGTGACCTGGGGGACGAACCCCGGTCAGGGTGTCGGGCTGGGCGAGTCAGTACCGTCTCCGGACGACTACACCGACCCCTCCGACAAGGCGGCTGCTGAGCGGGCGCTCGAGTACATGGCCCTCACGGCCGGCACGCCGATGCGAGAGATCAGGGTGGACACGGTCTTCCTGGGCTCCTGCACGAACGGACGCATCGAAGACCTGAGGCTCGCCGCATCGGTGATCAAGGGTCACAAGATCGCCGAGGGGTTGAGGATGCTGGTCGTGCCGGGCTCGGCACGCGTGCGTCTGCAGGCGATGACTGAGGGCCTCGACCAGGTCTTCATCGACGCCGGAGCCGAGTGGCGCGAAGCGGGGTGCTCGATGTGCCTCGGCATGAACCCGGACACGCTGGCCCCGGGCGAGCGCAGCGCCTCCACCTCGAACCGCAACTTCGAAGGCCGCCAGGGCAAGGGCGGTCGTACCCACCTCGTCTCACCCGCGGTGGCGGCGGCGACAGCCGTACGCGGCACGCTGAGCGCTCCCTCCGACCTGTAAAGGGGAAACTGCCATGGACGCCTTCTCCACACACACCGGCATCGTCACGCCGCTGCGACGCAGCAACGTCGACACCGACCAGATCATCCCCGCGGTGTACCTCAAGCGGGTCACCCGGTCCGGCTTCGAGGACGGTCTGTTCTCCGCCTGGCGCAACGACCCCGGTTTCATCCTCAACACGGCGCCGTACTCTCACGGGACCATCCTGGTCGCCGGCCCCGACTTCGGCACCGGCTCCTCTCGCGAGCATGCCGTCTGGGCGCTGCAGAACTACGGTTTCAAGGTCGTCATCGGCTCGCGCTTCGGCGACATCTTCCGCTCGAACTCGGGCAAGGCCGGCCTGCTCATCGCGACGGTCTCGCAAGACGTCGTCGAGGAGCTGTGGGCCTACGCCGAGACGCCGGGCGCGGAGATCACCGTGGACCTCGTCGAGAAGCAGATCACGGCCGGCGAGCGCACGTACGGCTTCGACATCGACGACTACACGCGCTACCGCCTCATCAACGGTCTCGACGACATCGGGCTCACCCTGACCCACGCCGAGCAGATCGCCACGTACGAGGATCACCGACCGACCTTCAAGCCTCGGACCCTGCCTGTCCACACTGCTGGCTGAGAATCTCTTCCCCCTATTCGGATCGCCCCCCAAGACGGCTGGCGCTTTTTGAACCGTTTTCTCGTAGAGTGCCTAGTCAGGCATAGGATCGATGGGTAGAGGTCCCGCACAGGGAAGCACCTGCGGGGGAGGGGCTGAGATGAACAAGGGCGAGCTGATCGCCGCGATTGCCGAGCGCTACTACTTCGGCAACAAGGCTGAGGCCGAAAGAGCACTGAAGGCTGTCTCCGACACGATTGCCGCGGAGACGGCTCGTACTGGCCGTGTGGCCATCTCCGGTTTCGGCATCTTCGAGAAGCTGCACCGAGAGGCTCGAACCGTTCGCAACCCGAAGACGGGTGCCCGCAAGGCAGCTGTCGAGAAGGACTACGTACGGTTCCGGATCGGGACCAGGTTCGAAGCGAGGCTGAGTCCTCCACAGGACTGATCCACCGCTGCTCTCGCGGGGGCGGTCACAGCGCGGCGTCGACCACGCGATCGCCGATCAGGACCCCGCGCACGGCCTGGCCGCGGCGCAGCGTCCT
>JADGPB010000494.1 GCA_017882655.1 Propionibacteriales bacterium | reverse complement strand
AAAAAACGACGCCCCCACGTGTCCACGTCCAACCACGTCCCGTCCGCGGAGGGCGCGTCATCGCTGATCGTCACGGTCACGGTCCGGGAGGGCATGTCCTCAGTGTGCTGCCTGTCGCTAGGGTGTCGCCACGGACCCGCACGCGGCGAGGGAGAGATGTGGCCTTTACCCAGATAAGGCGAGACCCATGGCCCCGGTTGCGTGACGTGAACCACGAGCCCACCGAGGTGGTCTACCGCAGGCTCGCCAAGCTCCTCGCTCTCGTAACCGGATGGGTTGGCGCTCGCGACTGGCGGGCTACCGAGAACGTGCCCAAGCAGGGCGGCGTCCTCGTGGTGGTCAACCACACGTCGAACTTCGACCCGATCGCCGTCGGCCTGTACCTGATCTACGGGGCCGGGCGTTGGGTGCGCTACCTCGGCAAGGTGCAGATCTTCAAGGCTCCCGGTCTGGGCTGGCTCGCGCGGTCGTGCGGACAGATCCCGGTCGAGCGTCACTCCGAGCGGGCCAAGGACTCGCTGGCCGCCGCCAAGGCCGCCCTGAGCGCCGGCAAGCTCGTCGGCATCTACCCCGAGGGGACGAAGGGCCAGGACCCGGACCACTGGCCGATGAAGGGCCGTACGGGCGCGGCACGGCTTGCGCTGGAGTCGGACGTGCCCGTCATCCCGGTCGGCCAGTGGGGGACCCGCGAGTTCATGCCTCCCGGCAAGCGTGGCTTCCCCTTCGTGTTCAGCCGGCACCACGTGTTCCGGATCATCGCGGGCGACCCGATCGAGTTCGAGGACCTCCGGTCGCAGCCGTTGACGAAGGAGGTCCTCGAGGAGGCCACCCGGCGCATCATCGACGCGATCACCTCCCAAGTCGCCGTCCTGCGCGGCGAGCCGGTGCCGACACGACGGTGGGACCCCGAGCTCAAGCGCCACGTGCCGATCGAGGACCGTTAGGGTGGGTCGACGGGGATGAGACCAGGAGGGGCCTGAACGTGCGGAGTCGTGTGTTGCTCGTCTTCGGCGGTGACTCGTCGGAGCACGAGATCTCATGCCTGACTGCGGGCGGAGTGCTGAGAGCCCTTGATCGTGAACGCTTCGACGCGACCTGCGTCGGGATCGCCAAGGGCGGACGCTGGGTCGCCGTTGACGAGGCCACGGTGAGGTCCTACGCCATCGTGGACGGTTCTCTGCCCACGGTGGATGCGTCCCTGCCCGACGCCGTGCTCATCCGCACCACCTCGGGCGCGGACGTGGCTCGAGTCGATGGGGAGGCTCTCGTCGATCGCACACCGGTCGACGTCGCGTTCGCGCTCCTGCACGGCCCGTTCGGCGAGGACGGCACGATCCAGGGCCTCTTCGAGATGATGGGCGTTCGATACGTGGGTGCAGGCGTCCTGTCCAGCGCCGTCTGCCAGGACAAGGGCGCGATGAAGCAGCAGTTCGCGGTTCAAGGCCTGCCGACCGGTCCGTACGTGATCTTGACCGACGCCGACTGGCGCGCCGACGCCGATGGCTGCCTGTCGCGGATCGGCGAGCTGGAGCCGCCGTGGTTCGTGAAGCCTGCCCGGGGAGGCTCGTCGATGGGCATCACCCGCGTCACCGCACACGACGACCTGCCGGGGGCGATCGCCGAGGCCCGCAAGTACGACCCTCAAGTCATCGTGGAGCAGGGGATCACAGGAGCCCGCGAGATCGAATGCGCCGTGCTGGGCTCGCTCGACGGGCCACCGGTCGCATCGCTCCCTGGGGAGATCGACGTGCATACCGAGAGCCGGTTCTACGACTTCGCCACCAAGTACCTCCCGGATCAGCCGGTCAGCCTCGTGATCCCGGCCGAGCTTCCCGACGACGTCATCCAGCGCGTACGCGACCTGGCCGTGCGAGCCTTCGTCGAGCTCGGGTGTGAGGGGCTCGCGCGCGTCGACACTTTCGTGTTCCCGAACGGTGACGTGATCCTCAACGAGCTCAACACGATGCCCGGCTTCACCTCGACGTCGATGTACCCCAAGCTCTGGGAAGCCGCCGGTGTCGCGTACACGCAGCTGGTGACGAGGTTGCTCGACCTCGCTCTCGCGCGGCCTGTCGGACTGCGCTGACACACACGACAACGCAAAAGGGGCCGACGGGTGACCGCCGGCCCCTTTCGCGTCAGCGTCTCTTTAGCCGAACCACCCCGTGACCTGAGCCTTGAACTGCTCGTCGAAGTTGGCGACATTGTGGTTGGCCTGGATCCAGGTCTGGATAGCGCCGGTCGTCGGGCCCCCAGCGAGGGTGCGCGCCGCAACGGCGTCGACCTCGGAGCGGCACTGGTCGGGCGATGTGACTGCCCGGAGCAGCATCTGCTCGGCCTGGGTCTTGTTGGTGTACAGGAACGGGTAGCCATCGGGCACGAGTCGGCGGGCCCACGGCTTGTCCGGAAGGATGCCGACGGCGCCGGCCATCAAGGCCTCGACGTACTCGAGTCCGTACGCCTCTTCGGTGGCCGTGCCGACGAACGCGGTCGTCTTGGACAGCTCGTCCCAGTACTCCTCGCGACCCTTGGCCAGCGGGCGCACCTTGGCCCACTTCTGACGCGAGAGGTACATGGCCGTGTCGCTGGCGAGCGCGGTGGTGTTGAGGCGCGCCTCGACCCGGATCGGCGTCTGCTTCGCGACCGCTTCGACGATCTCCACGAAGGCCTGCGGCTGCTTGCGCGCGATCGTAGAGATCGCGGGGTAGAGGACGACGGGGACGTCGGTGGCCTGCCGCGGGCGGACCATCTCTGCCCGTACGCCAAGGTCGGCCCACGCGACGCGTACGCGGTCGGCGAGGGTCGGAACCGTCCACTTGCGCGCGACCTCTCGTACCTCGACCGCCGTGCGCTCACCGGCGCAGAACGTCGGGAACATCGCGTAGCTGAGGCCCATCGCCGCGAAGTTCACGGGGTGGTGGAACGTGGAGGGGTTGATCCACTGGAAGTTCATGATCCGGGGCTCGGCACCGCTGCGGTGGATCCTCTGGAAGACGCTGACGGAGTCGATGACGTCGAGGTTGATGACGAGCGTCGTCGGATCGAGATCCTCGAACGTCACCACGTCGAAGCCGTCGGCCTTGCCTGCGGAGTTGCCGAGCAGGACGGCACCGGGGTACATGGTCAGGACGCGCCGCGCAACGGTCACGCCACCGTCCGTCGTCACCAGTGAACCGTCAGGGGTGATGATCGGCTCGTCGGTGAGCCATCCGTACTTGACTGCCACAGCCATGGGCTGCTCCCTCCTTAGGACAACACCTTGGGCACGGCTGCGTCCCCGTCGACGCGCCACCCTGGTCTCTTGCTGCCATCGTGGCACAGGCCATCCGGCGCCGTGCACGGGGGGTAAAACCGACGCCCAATTCAGGGCCGGGCGGACCGGTACGGTGAACGCATGGAACTCGACACGGTCGCCTCGCTCGGCGAGTTCGGCATCATCGCCCGGATCACCAAGGGGTTGCCGGCCGCGCCCGCGGTGAGTGTCGGCCCTGGCGACGACGCGGCGGTCTTCCTGGTCAACGGGTCATCGGTGTCCAGCGTCGACGTTCTCGTCGAGGGCGTCCATTTCCGGCGGGACTGGGTGCCGGCTGAGATGCTCGGGCGGCGAGCGGTAGCGGTGGCAGCCGCCGACATCGAGGCGATGGGTGCCTACCAGGCGGCCGTACTGGTCGGCCTGACCGTACCGGCGGACATCCCCGTCGCGTGGATCGACGATCTGGCGAAGGGCATCCGGTTGGAGTGCGAGGCCGCTGGCGCCGTGCTCGTCGGCGGCGACCTGACTCGCGGCCGCGATGTCGTGATCTCGGTCACGGTGATGGGGGAGACCCGCGGCACGGTGCCCGTACTGCGCTCCGGGGCGCAGCCCGGTGACGTCGTCGCGTTCCGAGGCCGGCTCGGCTGGTCAGCGGGTGGGTTGGCGGTACTGAGCCGCGGCTTCCGTTCGCCGCGCGCTCTCGTCGAGGCGTACCAGCTGCCCCAGGTGCCGTACGGCGCGGGGGCAGAGGCCCGTCTCGCAGGGGCTACGGCCATGATCGACGTGAGCGATGGGCTGATCGCCGATCTCGGACACATCGCCGACTCGTCGCAGGTGTGCCTCGACCTCGACTCGGCGCGGTTCGACGTCCCGGTACCGCTCCACGCAGTCGCGGCAGCGACCGGGACAGACCCGCTCCGGTTCATGCTCACCGGTGGCGAGGACCACGCGCTGGCCGCGACGTTCCCGCTCGGCAAGGTGCCACTGGACTGGCAGGTGATCGGGGTCGTCAGCGACGCCGAGCCTGGCGTGCTGGTGGACGGGCAGCCGTACGACGAAACTCCGGGGTGGGACCACTTCAGGCACTGAGGTCGAGCGGCCCCCCGCCCTGTACCCGAATCGCCGAAAGGCTCGGGCGAATGTCCACAGGAATGGCGTACGCGTCGCGTAGATTCTTGTTCCATGGCGACCCGGGCACCTTCCCCGCCACGGTCCCGCTCTACGGCGTCTCCTCGAGCCGGTTCGGGAACGAGGACCAGCGGGAGCAAGACCACTCAGCAGACCAGGCGTTCGCGCGCCCGCAAGCGGACACGTCCAGGCGTGCTGCCGGCGATCGGGCGGGGTCTCGCGGCGATCTGGCGCGGCCTGTCGCGGGGTCTCGGCGGCATCGCCCGCGGCATCGGCAGCGGCGCCCGTGACGTGGAGCCGAGTGTGCGTCGCGACGGCGCGGGCCTCCTGCTCGTCGCGTTCGCCATCGTGGTGGTCGCCACGTTCTGGTTCCAGATCCCGGGGCAGGTCGGCAACGCCCTGCGCCAAGGCATCGAGTCGGCCGTCGGCATCGGCGCCTATGCGACGCCCGTCCTGCTCGCCGTCATGGCGTGGCGGACCCTGAGGCACCCTGACCGGAACGGTCCCTGGGGACGTCAGTTCGTAGGCTGGACCGCGATCGTGCTGGGCGCTCTCGGAGAAGTACACATCGCAGGAGGACTGCCGCGCCCCGCGAACATGGAGGCGGTACGCCGTGCAGGGGGAGTCGTGGGCTTCCTGTCCAGCTCGTTCCTCGCCGACCTGCTCACGAAGTGGGTGGCGGCGCCGCTGCTGTTCCTGCTGGCGGTCTTCGGCGTGCTCGTCGTGATCGGACGCCCGCTCAACCAGCTGATCCACGGTGCGAAGGAGCTGGCCGCGAAGGTGCTGGCTCACCGCGAGGCGCCCAAGGACCTGACGTTCGGCGTGGCCGAGGCGTACGACACGCCGTTGCTGGCCGACCAGGACTCTGCTGAAGAGCCCACCGAGCTCCTTGCCGCGGCCAAGCCTGTGACCGCCGGCAAGCCGCCGGCACGCGAGCCCGAGCAGCCGGAGCTGCAGGCGCCGGTGCACAGCAGCGCGCCGCTGCGGAGCGAGCAGCAGATGCTGTCCGGCGACATCGCGTACCTGCTTCCCGACCCCGGGACGCTGAGGTCCGGATCGGTCCCCAAGGCTCGTACGATCGCGTCCGACGCCGTGGTCGGCAGCCTCATGGAGGTCCTGCGGCAGTTCGAGATCGACGCGACCGTCACCGGCTACACGCGCGGCCCGACGGTGACCCGGTACGAGGTCGAGCTGGGGCAGGCCGTCAAGGTCGAGAAGGTCACGGCCTTGAGCCGCAACATCGCGTACGCGGTCGCCTCTCCTGACGTACGGATCCTCTCGCCGATCCCCGGCAAGTCGGCGATCGGCATCGAGATTCCCAACAAGGACAAGGAAGTCGTCTCGCTCGGGGATGTGCTGAGGTCGCAGGTCGCGCGCAGCGACCACCACCCGATGACCGTCGGGCTCGGCAAGGACGTCGAGGGCGGCTTCGTCGTCGCCAACATGGCGAAGATGCCCCATCTCCTCGTCTCCGGTGCCACCGGTTCGGGTAAGTCGAGCTTCATCAACTCGCTGATCACGTCGATCCTCATGCGGGCCACACCCGACGAGGTACGGCTCATGCTCGTCGATCCGAAACGGGTCGAGCTGAACCACTACGAGGGCATCCCGCACCTGGTGACGCCGATCATCACGAGCCCCAAGAAGGCGGCCGACGCGCTGCAGTGGGTCGTACGGGAGATGGACCAGCGCTACGACGACCT
>JADGPB010000369.1 GCA_017882655.1 Propionibacteriales bacterium | reverse complement strand
GCCGGTGGCTGTCCGGGGTGATCCGTACCGTGGAGACGCTGACGGCGGCCGGCGTGCTGCTGCGGTCGCTGCGGGAGGGGATCGACTACTCCACCCCGACTGCGCGGTCGGCACACCGGCCGGCCGCCAAAGCTCTCCGAAGCCTCGGCCCGCCAGGTCCGCGCCCTGCGCCTGGACGGGGAGTCGATCTCCGAGCTGGTGCACAGCTTCGGCGTTTCGCGCGCCACCGTTTACCGCGCCCTGCAACAGGACCCGGTCGCGGCGGAACCCAAGTCGGCGTGATGACGAGAACTGCGCGCGCGGCGGCAGTGATGGACGTTGTCGGGCGGTGGGGGAGCGGCTGATGGCTCGGGCGTCGCAAGATCACCAGCCGGTAGCTATTGCCGGCGCTGCGCGCACTGGGCGCCAAGGGCATCGACCCGAGACCTCTACCACCCGAGACCTCTACCACTACACCGACTCCAACGGACTGCTCGGCATCGTGACCAAGAAGGCCATGCGGGCCACCGACGTCCAGTTCCTTAACGACGGTGAGGAACTGGTCTACGCCGCGCGCGAGATCAGCGCGCGCCTGAGAAGCCGCGCGGAGGAACTCTGCCCCGAAGGGCGGGAAGAGACTACGGACGGGACCAGGTGGGGGCGGGCAGAGCGTCTCCGCGGGATCGCCGCGGGAGTCGACGGCCACGCCGATGGCCGCTACGCCCAGGTGTTCGTTACTTGTTTCTGCAACCACCATGACCTCCTCAGTCAGTGGCGCGGCTATGGCCGGAGCGGAGGCTTCGCGCTCGGATTCGACTCCGCAGCGCTGGCCTCGACGGCACAAGAGATCGGAGGACGACTCGAGCGAGTCCTCTACGGCGCCGAGGCCGTCGCCCCACTCATCGCAGAGATGGAAGGCCTGCCACCCACGGGACACCCCGGCGCCAGTGGATACGCGTACGCACAGCGTGAGGTTCTGCCTTGGCTGGCCCGCGTCAAGAACTCCGCCTTCAAGGAAGAGAACGAGTGGAGGGTGACCGTCGACAGAGCTACGGACCTGTTCTTCCGATCGGGCGGGAACCTCGGGGTCGTGCCCTACGTCTGCATCGGCTTCGCCGAGGAGGCCCTCCGTCAGGTCGTCATCGGTCCTGGCCCACACCCCAAGCTGCGCAGGCTCGGCGCCGAAAAGCTCCTGCAGGCAAGCGGCTACAAGCACGTCGAAGTGGCCGAGTCCGCGATCGCCGACTCGTACAGGTCCTGATCCGGCGCGGCACACGGGTCCTGGACACCCGTACGACTGCGGACGGCGAGCCTTGGTCCATTTGCCGTTCGTGCCCGGAAGTCGAGCCAGGTCGGGCTCCCGGCGATGAACCGCCTGAGCATCGGCACGCGATTTGGACCAGCGGTCAGGACGATCGGTTCGATGCAACGGCCTCGGTCACCGTGTGCCCGCTGACGACGAACCCGGTCGAGGCGGCCGCTGACCAGGGTCACCTGCCCCGGGCCGTCAACTGTCACTACTGTGACAGACCTTAGATGCTGGGGGCATGACAGTGGCCGTCACCATCAGGGGCCTAACCAAGAGCTACGGCGGCCGGGCGGCCGTGGATCGCCTGGACTTGCAGGTGCGCACCGGCGAGATCTTCGCGCTGCTTGGCCCTAACGGCGCAGGCAAGACAACCACCGTGGAGATCCTCGAGGGGTTCCGGCAGCGCGACGGCGGCGAGGTTGACGTGCTCGGCGCTGACCCGGGCCGTGCCGATCGGGCGTGGCGCAACCGCATCGGCATCGTCTTGCAGTCCACGGGCGGGCTCGACCTGCTCACCGTCCGGGAGGTGCTTCGCAGCACCGCTCGGGCCTACTCCGAGCCCCGTCGCGTGGACGAGGTGGTCGAGTCCGTTGGCCTGGCCGACAAGGCCGATGCTCGCATCTCCAGCCTCAGCGGTGGTCAGCGCCGTCGGCTCGACGTCGCCTTGGGCATTGTCGGCCGGCCCGAGCTGCTGTTCCTGGACGAGCCGACGACCGGTTTCGACCCGCAGGCCCGGCGCGACTTCTGGGAGCTCATCCGCGGGCTCGGCGGAGCGGGCGGCACGACGATCCTTCTCACCACGCATTACCTGGACGAGGCCGAGCAGCTCGCCGACCGGGTCGGGGTCATCGCCGCCGGCCGCATGCTCGCCGTCGACACCCCCGACCAGCTCGGCGGACGTGACTCCCAGCAGGCGACCGTGTCGTGGGAGGAGCACGGGCAGCGGCGCTTGCTGCGCACCGACTATCCCACCGCCCAGGTCGCCCGGCTGGGCGCCCGGTTCGGCGGCGAGGTGCCCGGCCTGGTCGTGTCGCGTCCGAGCCTGGAGGACACCTACCTCACCCTCATCGCCCCCCACGTCCACGACCTGCAAGTGCAGGAGGTGCCGGCATGACACAGGCGCTCGTGCTCGGCTGGGACCGTACGGTCCTCGAGCTGAAGATGTACGCCCGGGAGAAGGAGTCGGTCTTCTTCTCGTTCCTTTTCCCGATCCTGCTGCTCACCCTTTTCGCTGTCGTCTCCGCCCAGTTCGACGAGCAGGCGCGCAGCAACGGCATGAACGCCGCTCGCTACTTCCTTCCCGGCATGGCAGCCGCCGGGGTGCTCCTGACCAGCTTTCAGACCGTCGCCGTTACCGTGGCGCTGGAGCGGGACGACGGCACTCTCAAGCGGCTGCGCAGCACTCCCATGCCACCCGTCTCCTACTTCCTGGGCAAGGTCGGGCTTGTCCTGCTCAGCTCGGTCGCCCAGCTCGCGCTGCTGCTCGTCGTCGCCCGGCTGGCCTTCGACGTGCAGCTGCCCACCGACGCGTCACGATGGCTCACCCTCGGGTGGGTCTTCACGCTCAGCGCCTTCGCCGGCACCGTCCTGGGCATCGCATACTCCTCCATCGCGTCGGCACGCTCGATCGGCGTGGTAGTCGGGGGCCCGCTGCTCGTCTTGCAGTTCATCTCCGGTGTCTTCATCCTCTTTGAGAACATCCCTGACTGGCTCAAGCAGCTCGCCGCGATCTTCCCGCTCAAGTGGATCGCCCAAGGAATGCGCTCGGTGTTCTACCCCGACTCCATGGCAACCAAGGAGATGGCTGGAGCCTGGGAGCACAGCCGCATCGCCCTCGTCCTTACCCTGTGGGCGGTCAGCGGCCTCGTCCTGTGCGTGACGACATTCCGGTGGTTCCGCCGTGGCTCCGTGTGACCGCGTTGGCGCGTGTCCAAGCACACTCGCACGTAAGGAATCCGGGTGGCCGATCGGGCCCGAGTGCCCTCGTCGATGTCCGGCCACAGGATTGCTCTCGGCGAGTCGGGGTCCGCTGAGTAGCGACGCGGTTTCCGTTGTTAGTTAGGCCGGACTCCGCAAGGACGACGCGTGCACCACGGCTCGCGGTCGACGTCGAAGCCGATCGCGGTA
>JADGPB010000368.1 GCA_017882655.1 Propionibacteriales bacterium | reverse complement strand
AACAGTCGCGGACTACGAGCTCGAACTCGCCGCCCGGGCGGGAGAGCCGATCGTGGTGTCCTTCAACGCCGCGCGCTTCACCGACGCAGCGGGCGCGGTGCAAGGAGTCTTTGCCGCGGCTCGCGATGTCACTGATCGCAGACGAGCCGCGGCGGCGATTGCCAAGTCGAGGGAACGCGAGCGCGTCCAGGCTGAGCAGGCCGCCATCTTCGCCGAGTTCGCCGAAGGGGTCGCCACGCTTGATCCCGAGCCCGGCGGCGTCCTGGAGAGCGTGACCGTCCAGGTGGCTGATTTCATCGGCGATACGTGCGGGGTGTTCGTGGTCGGCGACGACGGCCAAACATTGCGTAACATCGCCTGGCACAGCCGCGCTCCCGAAGCCGTCGAGTTCGCCCGGGGGCTGCTCGCGGTACGTCCGTACACCACCGAGACCGGCCCGGCCGGCGAGGTGTTCCGTACAGGCCGCACGGTCGTTTTCCGCGAGGCCGACATGACCTCGCTACGCGAGCAGCTCCCCGCCGAGTACCGCCCGCTCGTCGACCGTTTCGGCGTCGCGAGCGCCGTCTACTTACCTTTGCGCGCCGGCGGCGAGACCCTCGGCGTCATCGTCACGTACCGCTTCGCGGGGCATCCTGCCTATGCGGACGCCGAGATCGCCTTCCTCGAAGAATTCGGTGCCCGGGCGTCGCTTGCGTACGAAAACGCCCGTCAGGGTGCAGCCCGCAAGCGCTCCCAAGAATTGCTCGACGCCGTGTTCCAAACGTTGCCGGACTTGATCTGTATTGCCGGAACGGACGGCTACTTCCGCGTCTTGAACCCGGCCTGGGAACGCGCCACCGGCTGGACAATCGCCGAGTTGTGCGCCAAGCCCTACGTCGAGTTCGTGCATCCCGACGACCGGCAGAAGACCCTCGACGAGCACGACAAGCAGGTGCGTCGCGGGCAGCGTGTCATCTCCTTCGAGAACCGATACCGGTGCCGCGACGGCAGCTACCGCTGGCTGCAGTGGAACTCGCTGCCGCTCGCCGAGCGCGGCATCCTCGTCGCCAACGCCCGTGACATCACCGAGCACAAACAGGCCGAAGAGGCACTTGCCCACAGCCACCGGGAGCTCGAACGCCGATCCGAGGAGCTGGAACGCTCCAACCGCGACCTTGAACAGTTCGCCTACGTCGCGTCGCACGACCTCCAAGAACCCCTGCGGATGGTGTCGAGCTACACGACGCTGCTCGCCGAAGACCTCGGCGACAGTCTCGGCGAGACCGCCCGCCGGCACCTCGACTATGCACACGACGGCGCGATGCGCATGCAGCAACTGGTCAGCGACCTGTTGCGGTATTCGCGGGTGAGCCGGGCAGCCGACGAGAGCCGGCAGCGGGTCGACTGCGATCAGCTCGTCGAGACCGTCGAAGTCGACCTGCAGGAAGCGATCGTTGCTGCGGGGGCGACGGTGACCCACGACCGACTGCCGACGCTGACAGGGGTGCGGACCGAGCTCCGGCAGCTGTTTTCGAACCTCGTCGGCAACGCCGTCAAGTTCCACGGCGACGAACCGGTCCACGTACACGTCGGCGCCCAACGCAGTGACTCGATGTGGCGTTTCTCGGTCGCGGACAACGGCATCGGTATCGACCCGGCCCAGGCCGAGCGGATCTTCGAGGTGTTCAAACGGCTCCACACCCGAGGGAACTACCCGGGCACCGGCATCGGACTTGCGATCTGCAAGAAGGTTGTCGAGCACCACGGCGGGCGCATCTGGGTCGAGTCGAAGCCCGGCGTCGGCGCCACCTTCCGCTTCACACTGCAAGCCGATGACAGCGACTAGGGAGGCCCGATGCGGTTTGCAGAACGCTGCTGTCAGTTCAGGGTGAACGACACGAACGGCGGCGGCCCGCCCGTCCCTGGCGGCTGGTAAGAAACGCCGGCATGGGCACAGCGACGGTCTTGGCCGGCATAGTGGCCGGCGTCGTCGCCACAATCTGGGTCTACCTCGTCGCGGCCCACGGCCGCTTCTTCCTGACTGGTCCCCGGTTGCCCGTCCCGGCGAGGTCGGCGACGGCTGCCCCGCTGCCGGCGCTGGCCATCGTCGTCCCGGCGCGCGACGAGGCCCGGCTGCTCCCCACGACCCTGCCGACCCTGACGGGGCAGACCTACCCCGGCCCGCTGCGCGTCGTCGTCGTGGATGACTGCTCGACCGACGGGACCGCCCAGGCGGCGGGTGCCACCGATGGCGTGCAGGTCATCCGGGGCGTCCCGACGCCGGCGGGCTGGGCCGGAAAGGTCTGGGCGCTGCGCCAGGGCGCCGACGCCGTCGACGCCACTGCGGCCGCCGATGCTGCCGACGCCGACTACCTGCTGTTCACCGACGCCGACATCGCCCATCCGCGAGGCTCACTGGAAGCGCTGGTCGACCTCGCCGAACGCGAGCGGCTCGACCTCGTCTCCCTCATGGCCCGCCTGCACTGCCGGTCGCTCGCCGAGCGCCTCCTCGTCCCGGCCTTCGTCTATTTCTTCGCCCAGCTCTACCCGTTTCGCCGGGTCGGCTCGGTGCGGCACCGCACAGCCGCTGCCGCCGGCGGCTGCCTCCTCGTCCGCCGCAGGGCGCTGGTCGACGCCGGCGGGCTGGACGCCGTCCACGACGCGCTCATCGACGACGTGGCGATCGGACGGCTCATCAAGCGATCCGGGGGACGGCTGTGGCTGGGGTACACGACCTCGGTGCGGTCGGTGCGCGTCTACCCGGCGATCCGCGACATCTGGCGGATGGTGACCCGCAGCGCCTGGGTACAGCTACGCCGGTCCTGGCTGCTCCTTGCGGGCGCCGTCGCCGGCCTGCTGCTCGTGTACGCAGCGCCGGTTGTTCTCACAGTTCTGGCGCACGGCCCAGCGCGGTGGCTCGCCGCCACCGCATGGGTCCTGATGACCCTGAGCTACGTCCCGGTGCTGCGCCTGTACGGCCGCTCACCGCTGTGGGCGCTGACCCTGCCTGCCGTGTCGCTGGCCTACCTCGCCATGACGGTTCACTCCGCGGTCATCGGCGGTTCGGCCTGGAAGGGCCGGCAAGCGGCCCCGGTCATGGCAGCGGGCCGCGTCACTGGTCACGCAGGTGCTGCATCTCCCGATCGATGTCCTCCGGCGTGATGGATTGGTGGCGGTACGCGTCCCGCCAGTGGAATATCAGGCCGACTCCCCATCCGGCGATGGGGAAGACGGGCCAGAAGAACCACTGGTCCGAGGTCAGCGCAAGGACAAGCCAAATCACCACCAGGAGCCCGTTCACCACGAAGTAGGCGAACAGGTTGTTGCGGAAGTCGCGCTTGCGTTTCAGGCTTTGCACGGCCTCGTCGCGCAGGGACTCCTCGTCCGGATACGTCGGCGCATGCCCTGTGGTCATCGTGCTCACCCCCTTTCCTGACCAA
>JADGPB010000367.1 GCA_017882655.1 Propionibacteriales bacterium | reverse complement strand
TGGCTCGCTTGGTCACCCGACGCCCGCAGGAGGTGGTGTTGGGATCGAACGGGCTGCGCTTCCTACCCCGCTGCGGTGTACCAACCCCGGGCTGCCGGACGTCCTGCTGGTCGCCGGTGGCGGTTGGGCCGCGCGAGCCGACACCGGAGCGTGGGGTGAGGTCCACCGTGGGGATTGGCTTCCGTTGCTGGCCGACGGAGCGCGCACCGTCCGGATCATGGCCGGTGTCTGCACCGGCACCATGCTGCTCGCACGCCGGGGTCATCGGGACCCGCCGGGCCAGCACCCACCACGCCGCTTGGGACGACCTGGTCTCGACCGGCGTCACCCTGGTCAAGGATCGCGTGGTCGACGACGGCGACTTGATGACCAGCGGCGGAGTTACTTGCGGCATGGATCTGGCCCTCTGGCTCGTCGAGCGCGAGTTCAGCCGCTCTCTGGCCGGCGGGATCGCCACGCCAATGGAGTACCCACGCGAACCCGGCCGAGCCAGTAGCCGTGTCCGGTCCGCTGGACGATCCGGGCCGATAAGACGTTGTGGCGGCGGAACACCTTACGGCGCGCTCCGTCAGGCGACTCGAACGCTAGATATCACGCTCCGCGGTTGGAGAGGCCGGGTCGAATTGGGTGAGTCGGCGGGGGATCGCGGTGGTGTGCCAGATCCGGTCGATGTAATCGCGGATGGAACGGTCGCTGGAGAAGAATCCGGACCGTGCGACGTTCAGAACGGCGCTGCGCGTCCACGCCCGAGGGTCGCGGTAGGCGCGTTCGACGCGGTCCTGCGCTTCGATGTAGGACTGGTAGTCGGCCAGCACGCGGTACGTGTCGTGGTGGAGCAGCGAGTCCACCAGCGGCGCGAACGCTGAGTGGTTACCACCGGAGAAGGCGCCCGAAGCGATTGCGCCGAGCGCCTGGCGCAGGGTCGCGTTGGACTCGTAGTAGGTGTTCGGTCGGTAGCCGGCGGTTTCGAGCGCGTTCACTTGGGGCTCGTTCAGGCCGAAAAGGAAGAAGTTGTCGTCACCGACCAACTGGCGGATCTCGACGTTGGCGCCGTCCAGGGTGCCGATCGTCAGGGCACCGTTGAGCGCGAGCTTCATGTTGCCCGTCCCCGACGCCTCCTTGCCGGCCAGGGAGATCTGTTCGGACAGGTCCGCGGCCGGGATGAGGGTCTCGGCGAGGGTCACGTTGTAGTTGGCCGGGAAGGCCACGCGCAGCCGCCCCGCGACCAGAGGGTCGGCGTCCAGGACCCGGGCGACCGCGTTGATCAGGGCGATGGTGTTCTTCGCGACCTGATACCCGGGCGCCGCCTTCGCCCCGAAAAGTACGACCCGCGGCACGAGATCGATCTCGGGGTCCGCCTGGATCCGCTGATACAGCGTGATGACGTGCAGGAGCTTGAGCGTCTGGCGCTTGTACTCGTGCAGCCGTTTGACCATCACGTCGTACAGGGCGTCGCGATCGAGCACGATGCCGTCGCGGCGCGCCAGCAGCGCCACCAGGCGCGCCTTGTTCTCGGCCTTGATCGCGCCGAACGCGTCGATGAATCCGTTGTCGTCGGCGTGCTCTTCCAGCTCGCGCAGCCTTTCCAGATCTTGCAGCCAGCCATCGCCGATGGTGTCGGTGATGAGGCGTGACAGCCCTGGATTGGCCAGCGCGAGGAAGCGGCGCGGGGTGACGCCGTTGGTGACGTTGGTGAATTTCGCCGGCCAGTGGGCGGCGAAGTCCGCGAGCACTGTTTCGCGCAGGAGCTGGCTGTGCAGTTCCGCGACGCCGTTCACCATGGATCCGCCGACGGTGGCTAGGAAGGCCATCCGGACCGCCCGCTCCGGGTGCTCCTGAATGATCGACATCCCCCGCGCGCGGAGTTCGTCGTCGGGGTAGGCGTTCCGCACGTCGGCGAGGAAGTCCTCGTTGATCCGGTAGATGATCTCGAGATGCCGCGGCAGGAGCCGGCCGAGGAGCGCGACCGGCCAGACCTCGAGAGCTTCGGGCAGCAGCGTGTGGCAGGTATAGGCGAAGCACTGCCGGGAAATGGCCCAGGCCTCGTCCCAGTCCATCCGCTGCTCGTCGACGAGGATCCGCATGAGTTCGGGGATGGCGATCACCGGGTGCGTGTCGTTGAGCTGGAAGATCACCCGCTCGGGCAGGCGCCGCATGTCGAAGTCGGCCGGCAGGGTGTTGTCGATGAAGTCGCGCAGGGAGCAGGCGACGAAGAAGTACTGCTGCTGCAGGCGCAGCTCCTTGCCCTGCGGGGTCGAATCCTTCGGGTAGAGCACCTTGCTGATGTTCTCCGCGAAGGCTTGGGAACGCACCGCCTGCAGGTAGTCGCCTGCGTTGAAGACCTTCAGGTCGAAGGCCTGCGTCGCCTTGGCACTCCACAGCCGAAGCGTGTTGACGTTGCCCCTACGGTAACCGGGAACCATGTAGTTGTAGGGAATACCCAGCACTTCCCAGCCGTGGTCCCACCGCGACCTGGTGACTCCGTCGGAATCCTCGTAGTGTTCGGTCTGCCCGCCGAAGCGGACCGTGACGGCCATCTCCGGGCGAGGGAACTCCCACGGCGACCCGTTGGTCAACCACGAGTCGGGCTGCTCCACCTGCTCGCCCCCGACGAACGTCTGCCGGAAGATGCCGTATTCGTAACGGATTCCGTAGCCAACGGCCGGAATCTCCAATGTCGCGAGGGAGTCGATGAAGCATGCGGCCAGGCGTCCGAGGCCGCCGTTGCCCAAGCCCGGCTCGACCTCGGCGTCGCGCAGCCTGTTCAGGTCCAGCCCTAGGGACTTCATGGACCGCTCGGCGGTCTCGGTCAGCCCGGCCGCCAGCAGCGCGTTGTCCAGCTGGCGGCCGAGCAGGTACTCCGCCGACAGGTACGCGACGACCTTGGCCTGCAGATGCATCTGCGTGCTCACAGTGTCCAGCCACCTCGACATGAGCTGCTGCCGGACGGTGCGGGCCAGCGCCATGTACAGGTCGTTCGTCGTCGCGCGCGCCAGCGTCACCCCCTGAGCGAATTGGACCTCCTCCAGGAACTCGCGGGTGAAGCTGTCCACGTCGGCGAGGTCGACCTGCAAAAAGGTGTTGACGGCGGTCATGTGCGGATACTAGTGCCGCCGAGTCTGGGCCAAGACCTCCCCCAGGACCCCCCAGGACAGTCACCCCACAAGCACGGGCAGCGAAGCGGGACAAGAAGTCCCGCCCAAAGCCGAACCCGCCCACCAGCTCATCGGGCGCCGGCACCCTGGTCCGCCAAGTGTTCGACGACGGGGCCCGCGACCGGTTGGTCGGCAACGTCGCCGGGCACCTGCGCAACGGAGTGTCCGAACCGGTCCTGCAGCGGGCCTTCGAATACTGGCGCAACGTCGACAAGCAGATCGGTGACCGCATCGCCGACGCCGTCCGCGAGGGTGCGTAGCCGCTTCGACA
>JADGPB010000035.1 GCA_017882655.1 Propionibacteriales bacterium | reverse complement strand
GAGGGCGTCGGGACGGACTTCGCGTGCCGTGCGTACGGCTTCGGTGCCGGAGGCGGCGGTCGTGACGTCCCACCCTTCGTAGCGCATCGCCATGGACAGCAGCTCGGTCAGGCTGGTCTCGTCGTCGACGGCCAGTACGCGGATCGGGCTGCCGTCCGGTCGTGTGAGCGCTTCGGATTGGGTTGTGAGTCGAGGCATGTCACAAAGACTGGCAAGAAACTGTGAAAGCCGCTAATGAACTGGCTGTGGGTTGTCTGTGAATACAGATCAAGCAGGGTTCGAGTCGTACACGGACGCGTTCGCCGCAGGCTTCTTTCCGCGGCGGAAGAGGACGTCCACGCCGGTACGGCCCGCGCCGAACACCACCAGGATCAGGGCGAGGGCAGCGAGGGCGACCGGGTACTCGATGCCGTCACTGGCCCTCCAGAGCCCGTTCTGCCACTTCAGCCAGGCGATGACCATGACCTGCTCGGCGACCACGAACGCCGCGACGATCGGGGTCAGCAGACCGAAGATCAGCAGAGCGCCCCCGATGACCTCGAGCACCGTGGCGCCCCAGGCGAACAGTTGCGGCTCGGGCAGCCCGTACCGGGTCAGCGTGTCGACCGTCGGCCCCATGCCGTGGGTGAAGCGCAGCCAGCCGTGGCCGACGAGCACGAGCCCGAGCACCAACCGCGCGACCAGCAGGCCGATGTCCTGTACCACCTTGATGAGCGTCTTCACGGCACCCTCCTTCGTCGCCCACCACCGTACTGGGCTCGGGTGCCGCGCGGGCAATGCCGAGTCCCCCGGTGTCGCCGTGGTGGTGCGGGCGGAGCGTCAGATCGGTACGCAGATGACGTCAAACGCGGCAATCGGCGGGTTGAAGCCGACGACGGTAACGAGTCTTCGGCGCTGCCCTGATCGGACAACGCAGAACCGCTCAGGCACCTGCCTGTGAGGTTGGCGATCGAGTGATCAGGAGTTGACCAGCACCGAGTCGTTGATGGCGCGACGGGTGCGGGGTACGGACTCGCGGGCGCGGATCTCCTCGGACGTGTCGTCGAGAGAGCCCGCGGCGCCGACGGCGATGACCGTGAGGGGCGTGAGGCCCTCGGGCAGCGCGAACTCGGTGCGTACGGCGTCGCGGTCGAAGCCACCCATCTGGTGCGTCGCGAGGCCGTCGGCGTGTGCCTGCACGGTGAAGTGAGCGACCGCCTGGCCCGTGTCGTACTGGGCGAAGTGCATCGGCGAACCGTCTTCGGTCGTGGTCGTCGCCGCCGCCACGACAAGCGCGGACGCGTCGCCGGCCCAGCTCTTGTTGAAGTCGCGGAGACTGGCGAAGATCGCGTCGAACGCGTCGGAGCCGCGACGGGTCACGATGAAGCGCCAGGGCTGGGTGTTGTTCGCCGACGGCGACCAGCGGGCCGCCTCGAGCGCGCTGGCGAGCGCGCCCTCGTCGATGGTGGCGGCCGGATCGAAGACCCGGGTGCTCCAGCGTTCGGCAAGCACGTCGAGGATGGGGGAGTCGGTGGTGGCCGTACGGTCGATAGCGATGGTCATATGAGGTGTCCTCTCAGGTGGAGCTCTGGCGGGACGTCGCCGGCCCTATGTGAAACTTCAATCATCGTCGGTGGAACGGCATACGGCCGGTAGGTATTCCGGGTCCGAGGGTGACTGTCCGCGCTGTGGGACGGCTGATTCCAGGCCTTGGACCGGGGCTGGTGCGGCTGCTAACGTGTCCCGCATGTCATCAGCCGCCATGTGCCAGGCCGTCTCCGGCCGCGCGTTGGCGTGCTCGTGTTGTTGTCGCGGCTGACCCCCTGACAACACGATCTCGACTGCTCGACCCCAGCGTCCGCTGCAGTCTGTGACATAAAACTCCTCTCCCGACTGTTGCGGGATGTGTTGTCAGAGCGACTCCCCGAAATCCCTCGACCAAAGGACGCTCATGTCATCTCCACAGCCCACCGTCGCTCCGAAGCCGATCGACCCGCGCGGTCCTCGGTTCGGCGCAGCGATCACGGCCGTCGTGCTCGCGGTGATCCTCATCCTCGGCCCCGGTCTGCCGGCACTCATCCTTCTCATCATCCAGGCGATCGCCTTCGGGCTGGGTTCGGTCGTGGGCCTGGCCGCGCAGCCGTACGGACTCGTCTACTCCAGGCTTGTACGTCCTCGTCTCAGCCCTCCGAGCGAGCTGGAGGACCCTCGTCCCCCCCGGTTCGCCCAGACAGTGGGGCTCATCTTCGCGGTCGCCGGCCTGATCGGCCTGGTGGCCCAGCTGCCGGTGCTGTTCTACATCGCGATCGGTTTCGCCCTCGTGGCCGCGCTGCTCAACTCGGTGTTCAACTACTGCCTCGGCTGCGAGGTGTACCTGCTGGGTCGTCGCGCGTTCGGACGGCCCTTGGCTACCCGCTTCGTTCCCGCCAACCCGAGCTAGGAGTCCACGTGACGGGGTTCATTGTTCTGGCGATCGCGGTGGCTGTCTCGGTCGCCTTCGGTCTGTACCGGCTGCTCACCGACGGCCGGATCCGCGGCGCACGCCGACGCGATGCCGGCCTGCGGCTCGGCGCGCAGGAGCTCGGCCAGGAGCTGGGCTCCTCGGCGACGTTCGTGCAGTTCTCGTCCGCGGTGTGCGCACCCTGCCGTACGGCCAGCCGGCTGCTCACCGACGTCGTCCGGGATGCGCCCGCCGTGGCCCACATCGAGGTCGACGCCGAGACCCGTCTCGACCTCGTCGAGCAGCTCAACATCACACGGACGCCGACGGTGGTGCTGCTCGACCAGCACGGTGTCGTACGTCACCGCATCGTCGGTGCTCCGCGAAAGCCGGATCTGCTCCACGCGCTCCACCAGGTGCTCACCAGCGCCGCTGCCTGAAGACGCAAGACCACAAAGAGAACTCAACCGTTGAGGAAGGACATCCACACCATGGCCTACTACAAGGACGCGACCGAGCTCATTGGCCGCACCCCACTCGTCAAGATCAACCGCCTGTACGGGGACTCTCAGGCGATCGTTCTGGCGAAGCTCGAGTACTACAACCCGGCTGCGAGCGTGAAGGACCGCATCGGCGTCTCGATCATCAACGCCGCCGAGGCCGACGGCACGCTGAAGCCGGGCGGGACGATCGTCGAGGGCACGTCCGGCAACACCGGCATCGCGCTCGCCTGGGTTGCCGCAGCTCGCGGCTACAAGTCGATCATCGTGCTCCCGGAGAGCTTCTCGAAGGAGCGTCGCGCGCTGCTTCGTGCGTTCGGGGCCGAGCTCATCCTCACCCCTGCGGCTGATGGCGTCCCTGGCGCCAACGCCCGCGCCAAGGAGATCGTGGAGAACACGCCGGGTGCTGTCCTGGCCAGCCAGTTCTCCAACCCGGCGAACGTCGCGATCCACAAGGAGACGACGGCAGAGGAGATCTGGGCCGACACCGAGGGTCAGGTCGACTTCTTCGTCTCCGGCGTCGGCACCGGCGGCACGATCACCGGCGTCGGCCAGGTGCTCAAGGAGCGCAAGCCTGACGTACAGATCGTCGCCGTCGAGGCGGCCGAGTCCGCCGTGCTCTCCGGCGAGCCGAAGGGCCCGCACAAGATCCAGGGCATCAGCCCGGGGTTCATCCCTGAGATCCTGGACGTGTCGCTGATCGACCGGATCATCAAGGTCACCTCCGACGACGCTCTGGTCTGGGCGCGTCGCGCGGCCAAGGAGGAGGGCCTGCTGGTCGGAATCTCCTCGGGCGCCGCGCTCCGCGCTGCGGGCGAGCTGGCGTGGGATCCGGACAACGTGGGCAAGACGATCGTCGTCGTCATCCCGTCGTGGGGCGAGCGGTACCTGTCGACCCCCCTGTACGCGGACCTGCTCGACTAACACCCACCCTTCACGCAACGTGGCCCCCGGATCGAGATCCGGGGGCCACGTCGTCGTCCAGCCACGAATGATCAGCGCACCGAGCGCGTGGCGGTCAGCGGTGGCAGCCGTGGCCGTTCTGGGCCGTGTCCCGGCATGCGGGTAGCTGTGGCACGCCGCATCGCGACGGTCCGACGTCTCGGACGGTGGACCGGATGTTCCACGTGCCGCTGGTCGCGGCTCATCCGGGACTACCAGCAGAGCCCAGCGCGGTACCGGGTGGTGTCGGCGACGAGCGCGCGGCGAGTCCTCGGGTTGTCCAGTCGCTCGAGCATGATCTGGGCCCATCCATCCTCGTAGCCGCGGCACCACGCCAGCCACTGGCCGTCCGGGGAGAAGACCGGCGAGTCGTCGTTCAGCCCGTCGTCGTACGTCCCCGCCGAGTCGTCGGTGATCAGCCGGACTCCTCCGCTGGCGAGGTTCATGATGGCGATGTCCAACTGGTTGATCGGGACACCCGCCGCGATCGTCGCGCAGGGGCGCGACGTCACGTACGCGATGCTCAGCCCATCCGGAGACCATGACGAGCCGCTGCTGTTGCTGCTACCGGCCGTGCCCAGGGGAGTCATGGCGCTCACGGGGATCGGCGTTCCTGTCGTGATGGCCGTGGTCACGGCGGCGGCAGTCGCGTGTACGAGCTGGGTGCTGGAAGTGGACGTTCCGAGTGTGGCGAGCAGACCGGCGGTGGGGTGCCAGGCGGGCGAGTAGAGGTTCTCGCCCGGCTGGGCGGCCGTGACGTTGCGGACCTGGCCGGTCATCCCGATGCACGCGATGTCGGTGCGGTCTCCCGTGCCCCACACGCACGCGAGGATCCCGAACGCTGCCGTCCAGATCGGCTGGGAAGCTGGGACGTCGATCGTCCGTATGAGCGTGCCCGCCCTGTCTCTGATGGTGAGGTAGGGCGGATCAGCGCCATCCCCTCTCATGGACACGATCCGCCTGCGCCTCGGGCCCCAGTCGGGGTCACGGTCGCTCGCGTCGTCGTCCGTGAGTCGACGGACGACACCGGTCCGCGGCATCACGCCGAACAGGTCCTCCGAGTAGTGCGGATCGATGTTGGGGGTCGTCGCCGACCAGAAGAGCATCTCTCGGCCCGGTGGAAGCGTGCCGGGCCGTCGTGGACGGCTCGGCGAGAGGCGTTCGGTGCCGGGGATCGTGGGCACCTCGACGGCGGTGGGGACGGGCTTTCGTGCGACGGGCATCATTGCACCTCGTTCGACCAGATACCTGAGATCGTAGGCTTCCGCATGTCCGTCCGTGTCTGGACAGGGATATGGGCCCAAGGAGGTGGATTGGAGGTGGGCATCGCGATGCCTGCATTCAGTGGCGCTGGGCGGCTCGCTGTCGTCTATGCGTGACGGCGAGCGCGTATATGCCACTCAGTGCAGATGATGCTCGTCCCATCAAGCACTGAGGCCGCCCCGAACCCCCCCATGGTTCGCGTGGGCGGTAGGTCGATAGGCTGAACTCGGATGGCTGGACGGTTGAGAACCCGCCGAGGCCCGACACATCAGGAGCAGCCGATGACTGACACCACAACCGTCTTGGCCGGTGACTTTGCGACTCCCACGCGTGAGCAGTGGGACAACGAGGTCCTCAAGGTCCTCAACCGCAGGCGCCCGCCAGGCACGGAACTCACGATCGACAAGGCGATGGCACGGCTTCGTACGACCACAGTCGACGGCCTCGTCATCGAGCCCCTCTACACCGAGACCGACGCTCCGGCGCTCGGTGTGCCGGGCTCCGACCCGTACACGCGAGGCACCACCGTCCACCACGGGGAGGTGCTCGCCTGGGACGTCCGCCAGCTGCACGAGGATCCGTCCGTCGCCACGACCAACGCCGCGGTGCTCGAGGACCTCCGTGTCGGCGGCACCTCGGTCTGGCTCCGCGTGGGCGAAGGCGGCCTCGCCGCCAGCGACGTCGCGGCGGCGCTCACCGGCGTCATCGCGAAACTCGCCCCCGTCAGCGTCTCGTCCACCTCCGACCAGGAGGCGGCCGCCGATGCGCTGCTCGCCTGGTGGGGCGATGCGACAGACGTCGCCGGCAACCTCGGCATCGACCCGCTCGGCCTCGCGGCCCTGCGCGGCACCGCCACCGACCTCAGGGGCCTCGCCGCCTGGGTCACCAAGACCGCTCACCTGCCCAAGGTGACGCCGATCATCGTCGACGTCCGTGTGTACGACGATGCGGGCGCGGGCGATGTCGACCAGCTCGCCTATGCGGTGGCGACCGGCATCGAGTACGTACGCGCCCTTGTCGTTGCGGGAGTCAGCGCCGTCGACGCGTTCGGCGCGATCGACTTCCGCGTGACCGTGAACGCCGACCAGTTCCTCGGCATCGCCCGGCTCCGCGCGCTGCGGCGCCTGTGGTCGCGCGTCGGCGAGGTGCTGGACGTGCCCGTCGCCAGCCGCGCCGCCACCCAGCACGCTGTCACCTCGTGGCGCATGGTCACCCGCGACGACCCCTGGGTGAACCTGCTCCGCGGCACGATCGCCAACTTCGCGGCGGCCGTCGGCGGTGCCGACATCGTCACCACGCTTCCGTTCGACACGGCGCAAGGCCTTCCGAACGTGTTCTCGCGGCGCATGGCGCGCAACACGCAGCTGGTCGCCGCCGAGGAGTCGAACGTCGGCCGGGTCGAGGACCCGGCGGGCGGCTCCTGGTACGTGGAGACTCTCACCGACGACCTGGCCAAGGCCGCGTGGGCACGTGTGCAGGAGATCGAGGCCGCGGGCGGCATGGCCGCGGCCCTGGCTGCCGGCACGATCGCCTCGCAGGTCAACGCCACCCTGACCGAGCGCCGCAAGCGGCTCGCCTCGCGCAAGCAGCCCATCACCGGGGTGAGCATGTTCCCGCCCGAGTACGAGACGCCGGTCGAGAACCTCACGGTGCGCCCAGGCGTACCTGTACCGGCCGGTTTGAAGCCCGTACGCGACGCCGAGATCTTCGAAGGCCTCCGCGACCGGGTCTCGACCCACACGCGCCTCACCGGCAACCAGCCGGGAGTCTTCCTCGCCTGCCTCGGCGAGCGGCGTGACTTCGGACCGCGCGAGCAGTTCACGTCCAACGTGCTGCTCGTCGCCGGCCTGGCGCACCCGTTCAGCGAGGGCGGCACCACCGACGAGGTCGTCGCTGGCGTCAAGGACGCGGGCGTCAACACCGTGATCCTGTGCTCGTCCGCCAAGGTGTACGCCAAGCAGGCGAAAGAGGTCGCCGCAGCGCTCAAGAAGTCCGGCATCGCCTACGTGTGGATCGCCGGTCGCAAGACAGAGACGGGGGCCGAGGACGTGGACTCCGTCATCGACGGCGAGGTGTACGACGGCATGGATGTCGCCGCCTTCCTCTCCGACACGCTCGACCGACTGGGGGTTGCGAAGTGAATAACGTGGGCGCGAGCGTAGCGAGCACCAGCCACACCGGCGAGGTGGGATTCCCGACATTCGACAGCATCGACCTGGGCACGGCCGCTCCGGCGTCCGACTCGGTCGACACCGGCGCAGCACTGTGGGAGACGCCCGAGCACATCGCCGTACCGCCGGTGTTCACTTCACCCGACCTCAAGGGCCTCGACTTCCTCGAGACCTACCCCGGCATCCCGCCGTTCCTGCGTGGCCCGTACGCGACGATGTACGTGAACCAGCCGTGGACGATCCGCCAGTACGCGGGCTTCTCCACCGCGGAGGAGTCCAACGCGTTCTACCGGCGCAACCTCGCGGCCGGCCAGAAGGGCCTGTCGATCGCGTTCGACCTCGCGACGCACCGCGGGTACGACTCGGACCACCCGCGCGTGACCGGTGACGTCGGCATGGCTGGTGTGGCCGTCGACTCGATCCTCGACATGCGGCAGCTGTTCGACGGCATCCCGCTGGACTCGATGAGCGTCTCGATGACGATGAACGGCGCCGTGCTGCCGATCCTCGCGCTGTACATCGTGGCGGCCGAGGAGCAGGGCGTTGAGCTGGCTCAGCTCGTAGGGACGATCCAGAACGACATCCTCAAAGAGTTCATGGTCCGCAACACCTACATCTACCCGCCGACCCCGAGCATGCGGATCATCTCCGACATCTTCGCGTTCACCAGCGCGAACATGCCGAAGTTCAACTCGATCTCGATCTCGGGCTACCACATGCAGGAGGCGGGAGCGACCGCCGACATCGAGATGGCGTACACGCTGGCCGACGGTATCGAGTACATCCGGGCCGGCCAGGCCGTCGGCCTCGATGTCGACCTGTTCGCTCCGCGGCTCAGCTTCTTCTGGGCGATCGGCATGAACTTCTTCATGGAGGTCGCGAAGCTGCGCGCCGCGCGCCTGCTGTGGGCGCGACTCGTCCGCGACTCGGGCGCGAAGAACGCAAAGTCGATGAGCCTGCGGACGCACTCGCAGACATCCGGTTGGTCGCTGACGGCGCAGGACGTGTTCAACAACGTCACGCGTACCTGCCTCGAGGCCATGGCCGCGACCCAGGGCCACACCCAGTCGCTGCACACGAACGCCCTCGACGAGGCGATCTCTCTGCCGACCGAGTTCGCCGCCCGCATCGCCCGCAACACCCAGCTGTTCATCCAGCAGGAGTCGGGCACCTGCCGGGTCGTCGACCCGTGGGGCGGTTCGGCCTACGTGGAGAAGCTGACGAGCGAGCTCGCGCAGAAGGCGTGGGCGCTCATCAGCGAGGTCGAGGCGGCGGGCGGCATGGCCAAGGCCATCGAGGCCGGCATCCCGAAGATGCGCATCGAGGAGGCGGCGGCCCGTACCCAGGCCCGCATCGACTCCGGTCGGCAGCCGCTGATCGGCGTCAACAAGTACCTGGTGAGCGACGACAAGCCGCCCGAGGTGCTGAAGATCGACAACGGCTCCGTACGGGGTCAGCAGATCGCCAAGCTCACGCGGCTGCGCGCCGAGCGCGATCAGGCGGCGACCGACGCGGCGCTGGAGAAGCTGACGTGGGCCGCGGGCAACCCCGACTCCACCGATCCGGAGCGCAACCTGCTCAAGCTGGCAGTCGACGCGGGACGCGCCAAGGCGACTGTCGGCGAGATCAGCGACGCGCTGGAGAAGGTGTTCGGGCGCTACACGGCCCAGATCCGTACGATCTCTGGTGTGTACTCGTCCGAATCCGGTTCCACCGGTGCCACTGACAAGGCGCGTGCGCTCGTCGAGGCGTTCGCCGAGAAGGCCGGACGTCGTCCGCGCATCCTCGTCGCGAAGATGGGCCAGGACGGCCACGACCGCGGCCAGAAGGTCATTTCGACCGCGTTCGCCGACCTCGGCATGGACGTCGACGTCGGGCCGCTGTTCCAGACGCCGGAGGAGGTCGCCCGGCAGGCGATCGACGCCGACGTCCACGTCGTAGGCGTGTCCTCGCTGGCTGCCGGTCACCTCACCCTGGTGCCGGCGCTGCGGGCCGAGCTCGACAAGGCGGGCGCCAAGGACATCCTCATCGTCGTCGGCGGAGTGATTCCGAGCCAAGACTTCGAGGAGCTGTACGCCAAGGGGGCCGACGCGATCTACCCGCCTGGCACGGTCATCCCGGAGGCGGCGATCGGCCTTCTCGAGAAGCTGACGGCGAGCTTGGTCTAGTGGCTGATCTGGCCCGGCTCGTCGAGGGCGTGCTCGCGGGTGACCGGCGACGCCTGGCGCGCGCCATCACGCTCGTCGAGTCGCGGCGCCCGGACGACCGTAAGCGCTCGCGGGAGCTGTTGCGGGAGCTGCGCTCCCACACCGGCAAGGCTGTACGGGTGGGCATCACCGGCGTGCCCGGCGCCGGCAAGTCGACGCTCATCGACGCGCTCGGGGTCAAGCTGATCGACGCCGGCCACAAGGTGGCGGTGCTCGCGGTGGACCCGTCCAGCACCCGTACGGGCGGGTCGATCCTCGGTGACCGTACGCGGATGGCCGCGCTGGCCGTGAGCGACCAAGCGTTCATCCGGCCGTCGCCCAGCGGCGGGCATCTAGGCGGCGTTGCGCGGGCCACCCGCGAGTCGATGCTGCTTGTCGAGGCGGCTGGGTACGACGTCGTGATCGTCGAGACAGTAGGCGTCGGCCAGTCCGAGGTCGCGGTCGCGGGCATGGTCGACACGTTCCTGCTGATCACGCTGGCGCGCGCCGGCGACCAGTTGCAGGGGATCAAGCGCGGCATCCTCGAGCTGGCCGACGTCGTCACGGTCAACAAGGCCGACGGCGACGGGTTAGGACCGGCGAGGGTCGCCGCGAGGGACCTCGCAACGGCGATGAAGCTCATCACGTCCGACCCGCATGCGAGGCGGCCGCCCGTGCTCACGTGCAGCGCCCAGACCGGCGACGGCCTGGACGAGCTGTGGCAGGCGGTGCTGGACCACCGCGAGTACGTCGACGCGCACGGGGGCCTCGACGCCCGCCGCAACGCTCAGCAGCTCGAGTGGCTGTGGGCGCTCGTGAACGGCGAGCTCGAGGACGCGCTGCGCAAGTCGCCGTCTGTGCGTGGGATCAAGAAGGCCCTCGAGCACCAGGTCGGCTCCGGCGAACTGTCAGCGTTGGAGGCCAGCACCCAGATCCTCGAGGCCTTCTCGAGGGACGTCGCGGATCAGTTCGGCTCTCGCTGAGCCGGGTTGGCAAGGACCAAGGGACTGCAACCGGTGGTCGGTAGTACCTGATCGGGGCAGGCTGAGACTCGTACCCGAGTAGCGAGGAGCGGCCGTGGCCAGCGTTGGCGTGCAGATGATGATGGTGCGGGAGCAGGTGGCTTCCGACGGGATGCTGTCGGTGCTTGAGAAGATCGCCGGGTTCGGCTACAACTCGGTCGAGGTGTCGCAGGTGCCAACCGACGAGGCGAACGTCGCGGCGCTGGAGAAGGGTCGTACGGAGCTGGGGGTTGAGGTTGCCGCCCTGTCGGTGGCGCTCCAGAAGGGGCCTACGGCTACGGGTGATGCGCTCGACACCGACTTCGACAAGGTGGTCGACGACTGCCGCCGCCTGGGGTGCTCGTACCTGCGGATCGGCATGATGCCGTTCGCCGCGATGGTCACGAAGCCGGCGGTCGAGGAGTTCGCGCGGCAGTGCGAGGACGCGTCGCAGAGGTTGCGCGCTGAGGGGATCCAGCTCGCGTACCACAACCACCACGTCGACTTCGCGAAGCACGATGGCGAGACGCTGTTCGACATCGTGCGGCGGCTGTCGCCATCCCTGCACTTCGAGATCGACGTCCACTGGGTGCAGCGCGGGGGTAAGAACCCGGTCGACGTGCTGCGCGAGTACGCGGGGCAGGTCGAGCTCGTACATCTCAAGGACTACCGTGTCGGGCTCCTCCCAGCCTCGGCGCTCGACCTGCGCGCCGTAGGCGATGTCGCAGGGTTCAGTCGGGAGTTCGCCGGCCTCGTACAGTTCGCCGAGGTCGGCGCCGGCACCCTCGACTTCGCGGGCATCATCGCCCAGGCGCTGGCCAGCGGCGCCGAGCACCTGCTCGTCGAGCAGGACGAGCTGTACGGGAGAGACGTCTACGACTGCCTCTCCGACTCCATCGCCCACATCAGGTCGCTCGGCTACTGACGCGGAGCCCTCCGCCGCGCCCGACCACCGGTTTATCATGTTAAGTAGGTGAGTCGAAGGTTCACATGGCCGATTCGCCATGAGAAGCATCCACTCACCTACTTAACATGATGAACCGGGGGCGCCCGACGCAGTCGAGCTACAGCCCGTACAGGTCCACCAGTACGCGGGCGACGCCGTCCTCGTCGTTGCGCGGGGCGATGTGGGTGGCAGCGGCGCGTACGGAGGGGTGGCCGTTCGCCATCGCGTACGACGTACCGGCCCAGCGCAGCATCTCGAGGTCGTTCGGCATGTCGCCGAACGCGACGACATCAGCCGCGTCGATGCCCAACGACGCGCACACCTCTCGCAACCGCCAGCCCTTCGTGACCCCCACCGCGCTGATCTCGACGAGCCCCGGTACGGACCAGGTCGGTGTGGCCCGTGTGCCCACGATCTCCGCCGTCACCGCCCGGAGCTCCTCCGGCGGGATCGAGTAGTCCTTGACGAGCATCTTGGCGACCGGTCCCGGCCACGGCGGGCGCAGGTCGCTGATGGTGCTGGGATCGGGGACC
>JADGPB010000366.1 GCA_017882655.1 Propionibacteriales bacterium | reverse complement strand
CGACCGGACGATCAGCTCGATCGGCAGAGTGATCTGCCTCGTGGGGTAGTCAGGGTCCATCGCCAAGCGGCCGATCATGCGGCCCTTCTCCGTGATGGGTTGGTGGACGGTCGTGATGCCGAGGAATCCGGCATCCGGGATGTCGTCGAAACCTGTGATCGAGAGGTCACGTCCCGGGGTGAGGCCGCGCTCTTGCGCCGCATCCCAGGCACCGAGAGCCAGCACGTCGCTCAGGGCGACGATGGCGGTCGGCCGGTCCTGAACATCGAGCACCAGGGCGGCTGTTCGGCGACCCGACTCCCGGACGCAGTGACCCGCGAACGCGACCGTGATCCGCGCCTCCGGCATCTTCTCCCAGAGGCCCCTGATCCGTTCGCTCTCGTACGTGCCGCCGAACAGCCGATCGTCCATGCCATCCGGCGAGTAGTCAAAAGCGTCGTTCCCGCCTTTGGATGCTCCGGAGGCGATGACGACCACGTGCCGGTGTCCCAGCCGCGCCAGGTGCTTGCCGATCAGCCGGCCCGCCTTGGCGTCGTTGATGGTCACCCAGTCGCCGTCGGCCGACGGCTCGGTGCTGACGATGCGCACGCCGCGCTGTCGCAGCTGTTCGAGGCCGCTTTCCTGTCCTTCGGTGGAACTGACCACCAAGGCGTCGATCGCCGCCCGCTGAAGCATCTGGTTGGTGGCCTCTTCCGCAGCCGGAGCGCGAAGGAGCAGGACCGAAGCCCCGTACCCCTCCACCTCCTCGCTCAGGCCGGCCAGCAGAATGATCGAGTACGGGTCCGAAAACGCCGACGAGACCCCGCCGTGGAACAAGAACCCGCAGACGTCGGTCTTGCCGGATCGCAAGGCGCGACCTGCTGCACTCGGCCCGCAGTAGCCCAGATCCTTCGCCGTAGCGAGGATCTGGTCACGGAGTTCCGTGGAAAGCCTGTCGGGCTTGCTGTAGGCGTTGGAGACGGTGGTGACGGAGACACCCAGCTTGGTCGCCAGGGTCTTCATGGTCACCGCGGTGAGTTTCTCACCCATGGTACGCCTCCAGTTGATCGATAGAGTGAACGTTACACTTTATCGATCAACAGATCAAGCGGTTGGGCTTTGAATGCCTACCCGGCCTTGGTCTTCTTCTCCTCCTCGGCCCGGCGGGCCTTGGCGGCCTCGACCGACGCACGGAGCGCGGCCACGAGGTCGACGACGTTCGTCTCTCCGGACGTGGACTGCTCCGACTCCGGGAGCTCCACTCCGTCGAGCTTGGACGCGACGAGGGATTCGAGCGCCTCACGGTACGAATCCGTGAAGTCCTCCGGCGCGAACGTGCCGGACATCTGGTCGATGAACATCGTGGCCATGCCGATCTCGGCCTTCGACACCGAGACATCAGCAGGCGGCGCAGCGAACGAGGCGTCGCGCACCTCGTCGGGCCACAGCATCGTCTGCATCACCATGACGTCGCCTGCCACCCTCACCACGGCGAGCGCCTCGCGGGACCGGAGCGCGACCTTGACCACGGCCACCTTTCCCGACTCCTTGAGCGCGTTGCGCAGCAGCACGTACGGCTTCTGACCGGTGGCCTCAGCCTCGAGGTAGTAGGGCTTGTCGAACGCGATCGGATCGATCTCGCTCGCGTCGACGAACTGCACCACCTCGACGGCCTTCGTCGAGGTGAGTGGCAGGTTCTCGAAGTCGGACTTCTCGAGGATCGCCATGCGCCCGTCCGCGGCCTCGTACCCCTTGGCCAGGTCGGCGTAGTCGACCTCTTCGCCGCACTTCTCGCAGACCCTCTTCTGACGGATCCGGCCGCCGTCCTTGGCGTGGACCTGCCGGAAGCTGAGGTCCTTCTCCTCCACGGCGCCGTACACCTTGATGGGAATCGTCACCAGGCCGAAGGAGATCGCGCCTTTCCAGATCGATCGTGGCATGTCGCACAGTGTTGCTCACACAATGCCGGAAGACCAGAACTAGGCGTCGAGCAGCGTGTCCAGTTCCTCGGGCCCGAACCAGAGCAGGTCGTGCTCGGCCATCAGCAGGTGGACCGAATCCACGTCCCAGGCCACGTCGAGATCCAGACCGGAGACTGCCTCGGCCGCGGCCGACACGGCGGTTGCGGCCTCAGGTGAGTCGGCGAAGATCGCGCTCACCCCGCTCCATGCCACCCCTCGCAGCGTCACCCCTCCGAAAGGGTCGCCGTCGTCGACCGCCGCGGCATCGATGACCACAACGAGCCGCCTGCCGTACGAGATGAGCGATGACAACCCGGCCAGCAACAACGCCGTACGGTCCGCCTCCTCCTCGTCGGCGTCGCTCAGACCGAACGTGTCAAGCAAGCCCGGCGTGACGGCGAAGCCGGTGACCGGACCGGCCAACGGCGCCCCGCGGAGGCCGGACAGCTGCTCCACGGAGACCGGGACGAGCACCACCGTCATCGCCGTCCCCCGTCGAGGCGGTTGAGCTCGCTCGTGATGCCGTCCACGAACGCGGGCAGTGGCGCGGCGGCGGTGATGCCGATGCCGACACGTCCGTTGTACGACGTGAGGCAGACGGTGACGTCCTCCGAGTCGGCCAGCCCCAGCACCGGGTAGCTCGAGTGCAGCTGCCACGCACCGAAGAAGCGGGGGCCGCGCGGCCCTGGGGCGTTCCCCACGTACAGGTCGTGATCGCGTCCGGCCGTGATCGTACGGCCGGCGACGGCGTGCAGACTGGCCGGTGCGAACCCGGTGAGGCGCGTGAGCCGATCGGCTCCCACGGTCGCGCCCGAGTCGATCCGCGCCCTCGTCAGCGAGGCGATCTGGTCGATCCGTCCCTGCGGCGACGCGTTGCGCGCGGGGAGCATCACGTACTGCGGCGCGATGGCGCACCCGATCGCCGACGGCACCTTCCCGCGCTCCCGTACGGCCAACGGCACGAGCGCGACCACGTCGCTCGGCTCGTCTCCGAGCGACGTCTGCCACTGCCGAAGACCCGCGGTGACGAGCGCGACGAGTACGTCATGCGTCGTACATCCCGCAGCGTCCCGCACCCGGTTGACCGCGGCGAGCTGGACGAGCACCCCTCCCGTGTACCGGGTCACGGGGGCCACCGGCTCCCTCCGGAGAAGGTTCGGCAGTCCCTGAGACTGAGCCCACTCGACCCCCTGGCCGACGCTGCGAACGACCCGCGACCCCAACCGGCCGAGCAGTCCGATCGGATCGGACATGCCTCCCATCACCCCCGAGACGAGGTCGTCCCCCGCGTTCGGTTCCGGTGTCGGCTCCCATTCGACGGGCGTGGGCCGTTCGGGCTGGGGGTCGTCGTCGTACAGCTCGTGCAGCAGGTGGACGTGGTCACTGCCGTCCACGTACGAAGGGTGGCTGCGGCAGACGAGCGCCACCTGGCCGCCGCGCAGCCCGTCGACGAGGACCAGGTCCCACTGCGGGTGAGCGGCGTCGAACGGT
>JADGPB010000034.1 GCA_017882655.1 Propionibacteriales bacterium | reverse complement strand
AAGATCTCGGCCATCCCGGCGCACATCAAGGAGCTGCTCTACCTCGTCAAGCGCTACTACCAGCCCGAGTGGGGCGACGACTGGCGCAGCCACTTCTCCGTGAGCATCATCAACGGTCGCCTCGGCAACATGGTGCGGCTCGACGGCGACAAGGTCGTCGTCAACATGCTCCGCGTCGGCTTCGAGGAGGACGGCTCGTGGCGCCTGTTCAGCCTGCGCCCCGACTTCAGCCCGGCCGTGAAGGTTCAGACCGAGGACGACATCACGGCCAGCACCGTACTGGCGTCCACCGAGGCACCCCTCGACTTCAGCAAGCGCCGGGGCCTCAAGGAGGCACGCGCCGACGCCCGCAGCCGCGCCACGGTCTCGCGCAAGTACGTGAAGAACTGCGAGGAGCTGCTGTTCCAGCGGCCGGACGACGCGATCCACCGTGGGTACGACAAGCAGGCGGAGCGTGACATCGCGGCAGGCGGTACGTTCCTGTCCAACTTCCAGCCGCTGACGAAGGCGGATGCGGCCGCCATGGTGCAGGACGCCGTCGGGTTCAGCCAGTTCACGGACCCGATGAAGAAGCTGTTGGGCGACTTCGCGACCAGCACGGACGGTCCCGCGTACGTCGTCAGCTCCGCCAACCCCCGCATCGTCGGTGGCAAGCCGAGCAAGAACCCGCGCTATCTCCAGGTGCGACCCGACCGGTCCACCCCGGTCGCGACGGCCATGGCCGACATCGCCGACCACCTGCTGCACCACCGTGCGCTGAGTGAGTTCGCGCCGCTGCCGGTCGACATCGTCGCTGCCGGGCGCCGTAACAACCCGCCTGAGGCCGACGCGCCCGCGCTCTGCTCGTACAACCCTCTCCACTACATGGAGCTGCCCGAGCTGTTCATGGAGTTCATCAGCTCGATGACCGGCAAGTCGCCGTCGACGACCGGTGCCGGCTCGGAAGGCGCGCTCACCAAGGGCCCGTTCAACATGCTGCCGAGCATCATCGACCTCAACGCGGCGTTCCTGAGCTACGCGTTGACCGGGTACGACGGGTGGATCTCCTCGGCCGGTCACATCGGCCCGAAGGTCCGCGTCGACCACGACTTCAGCCTGCTCGTACCCGAGGTCTTCAGCCGCATGTCGCCCGCCGAGCGCGACGCGGCATGGCTGGTCGCCAACGGCTACCTGGACCCGATCACCGACGTCGAGCGGGACGGGAAGGCCATCGAGGCGAGCCGCCTCGGCTACCGCATCAACCAGCGCTTCGTGACGGCGTTCTTCGGCCGGATCTTCCTCCACCCCGGCACCGTCTTCACGCCGGAGATGCTCAAGCCGGAGCTGCAGGACGCCGACGTGTACGCCGACTCGGTCGAGGTGATCGTCGAGACCCACCGCCGCGTCGCCCAGTCCTACATCGACGACGACACCGTCGCGATGGCGGTCCCTCCCCTGCGGGCGCTCCTCGAGTACATGGCCAAGGGTCGCTCCAGCGAGGGCTGGACGCTGCATTCGCCCGAGCTGCGTGAGCTGTTCACAAGGGAGAACGTGCTGGCCAGCGACTGGTACGCGACACGCCTGGCGGCCAAGCAGAAGGCTGACATCTGCCACTACGAGGCCGCGGCGGCCCGGCTGGAGCTGTTCCAGTCGGAGGACGCGAACGCCGATCCGGTCGAGCGGCTCCATGTGCAGCAGCGCCTCGTCGACGCGTACGCCGAGCTCGGCCGCGTGAAGCAGGACCACTACCGCGCCAGCCTCGTCGGGACCGTGGGCCTGCAGCCGCTCTGAGCTGTACGGAAGCGCTCCCTCGTGCGACTTCACAGGTGAATTTTGCCTGTGAAGTCGCGGTCTTCATGTGCAGTGGAGGGGTTGAGGGCTCAGAAGCCCGCGTAGATGAAGCCGCCGGATCCGTCGGCGACGAAGAACCAGAACAGGACCAGCAGGGCCGTCGCGACGAACGCGCCGACGAACCAGAGCAGTGGGCTGCGTCGCGTTGCCGGAGCAGTCCAGGGACTCCTCGCCGGGTTCACCACCGGCTGGATCCCAGCCGCCTGGATCCTGTCCAACGCAGCGCCCAGCCGTACCGTCACGGTGCTGCGCTCAGCTTCTGGCGAAGTCCCAACAGGCTCGGGTGACATCCAACCACCCCCTCCAGCCGAGGTGGATGGTGTCGTAGAAGTAGTACGGCTCGTACGAGTTCACGGTCAGATCCGTGAGCCGCGCATTGTTGGCGCTCGCGATGCTGCGGATCTTGGCCGCGAAGCCGTCGCGTTCGGCACGCGGAAGGCCGGTGTAGTCGCTCCACAACCCGTTGACCGGCAGCGACACGAGCATCACGTCGATCCCGAGGTCATGAGCGACATCGAGGAACAGCTGCAGGTCGCCGTACTCGCTGGACGACGTGTACGTCACGGCTGACTCGTGGCCCTTGAGCTTCGGGAGGTACGGAAGGATCCGCTTCGCGTAGTAGCTGTCGTCGAGGCCGTACGGGTCGCTGATCCTGCTCTTGCCCGTCGCGGAGGCCTTCGCCTGCTCGCTCACCCAGTCGACCGTTGCCATCGCTTGCTTGCCGGGCTGCCAAGCCCCGGTGTAAGCGACCGCCTTGCGGTAGTCGGTGCCGTGGTACGTGGCCCTCAGCTCGTCCACACGCTCCGCGAAGGCCGCGTACGGAAGGTTGATGACCTCCTGCACGGTGCCGAGCGCCGTCGTGGCGCAGCTGGCCCCAACTGAACAGACCTGCGGCATCAGTTCGCCGACGCGGGCGATGAGCCGCTGCCGGGTGCTGGCGGACAGGTGCGGGTTGGCGAGCATCGCGTTCCAGGCCGCGTACGAGAACACCGACTCGAAGGCGCCGGCCTTGATGCCCCCCTGTGAGAACCACTGGGGCGAGACGAGGAGGGCGACCTTGTTGTTGGTGAGGTTCGGAGCGACGGCTGCGAGCTCGATCGCGTGGTACAGGGACTGCTGGAAACCGCGGCCCGACTGGTACAGGTCGAAGTCGGACGAGTTCTTCGGGAGCCACACTCCTGGGTTCTGCTCGACAGGGGCGCCGAGCTCGGAGCTGCCCATGAGGTACAGGTTGGTCACGCCGTCCGGCGTGCCCGCGATCGCCTGCTTGTACAGCCGGACGGGATCCTCCCGGTGGCCTGGGCTCTCGTAGTTGAGCACCCTGACGCTGCGCTGCTCCGGGCTCTTGACGGTCGTCAGCAGCCGCACGGTCGCGTCGGCGGCCGGGCTCAGGAACAAGCCTGCTGCCAAGGCCACGCCTGCGGCCAGGGCGAGGACTCGTCGCATCAGAGGCGCTCCGAGACGAAGGTGAGGATCCTGTTGACCGTCGACACCTCGTCGCGCTCGACGGCGGTCGGGGGTACGCGGATGCCGAGGTCGTCCTCGAGACCGACGAGCAGGTGGGTGAAGCCCAGCGAGTCGAGCAGTCCGGCGTCGAAGAGGTCGACGTCGCGTTCCTGGTCGATCGCGTCCGTGCCGCACACCTCGGTGAGCAGTCGCAGCACCGCGAGCTCCTGCGCCTCGTCCATGGCTCTCCTCGGTCATTGCAACCACACTGTCCGCAGAGCACTGTACCGGGCAGTGACCACGATGGGCTTCAGGCCGTCGGTCAGCTCGCGAGGATGTGGCCGGAGAACAGCAGGAAGCCGAACACGACGAGCTGGAACGTGACCGCGATCGCGATCAGCCGGTACGCGAGGTGGTGCCGGTGCGCGTACAGCGGACAGCTCCTCTCGTACCAGTCGTTCCCGGCGAGAAGGAGGCCGTGGTACAGCCCGTACAGCAGGTAGTGGAGGGTGAACCCGTGCCAGGCGCCCATGAGCACCATGTTGGCGATGAGCGCGGTCCGGCCGGCGGCGAGGCGATGTCCCTTGAAGACCCGCGTGCGCATGAGGAACATCGTCAGCCGCGTGGAGAGGTAGTCGCGGAACCAGAACGACAACGAGATGTGCCAGCGGTTCCAGAAGTCCTTGATCGACTCGGCGGCGAACGGCAGGCGGAAGTTCGGCGGGGTGCGGATCCCGAAGACGTACGACGTCCCCACCGCCATCGCCGAGTAGCCGGCGAAGTCGAAGAACAGGCGACCGGAGTACAGGTACATGTACGCGAGGGTGTGCGGCCATCCGACCGCCCAGTCCAGCTGGGTGGTGAACCACGCGGCGAGGACGAACTTGTACACGGCGCCGAGGAGCACCAGCGATGTACCGCGGCCGAGGAGGTAGACATACTCGTCGCGGGTCCACACCCTGTCGGCGTCTTGCTGGAACCGACGCATCCTGTCGACGGGCCCGCTGGCGAGAGTCGGGAAGAACGTCACGAAGAAGACGAGGTCGGCCAGTGGCAACGCGGTGATCAGGCCGTCCGTGATCTCCAGGACGATCGCGATGACGCGGAACGAGAGGTACGAGACGCCGAGGAAGCCGAGGCTCAGCGTCGGGAACAGGTTGGCGATCTTGACCGCGACCAGAGGTGCGGTCGCCCCGGCGGCGACCAGGCGGGCGATCCAGGGGTTCACGTGGGGATGGCCCACGCGGTAGTCCAGCCACCCTTTCAGCAGCGCCACCTCGAACACGAGGAAGCCGAGGAGCCACCACAGCTGCCCGGTGGCCCAGCCGAGCATGAGGACGACCATGAGTACGGTCGCGACCCGCGTGTACGGACGGAGCCGCTTGCCGAGCAGACCCAGCACGATCGCCGGTGCGGTCCCCAGGCCGAGGACGTAGAACCAGTACAGCGACCCGTACGCCTCGATCATGTGTCCCTCGCGAGCAGCGCCCGCCGGTCAGCCTTGCCGTTGCCGGTCAGCGGGATGCGGTCGACGACGGTCAGCAGCTTGGGGACCATGTAGTCCGGGACGTACGCACGGAGCTCCTTCTTGAGCGCTGTCGCGACGGCGAGTGGCCCGCCCTCGGGCGGTGACGCGAGCTGGACGAAGCCGTGGAGGTGCGTGACCACGCCGGACTCGTTCCTTACAGCGAGGACCGCTGCCTGCTGGACGCCGGTCACGCGGCGCAGGTTGTTCTCGACGTCCTCGAGCTCGATCCGGTAGCCGTGGAGCTTGATCTGTCCGTCGAGCCGTCCGCCGAAGTGGAGCATGCCGTCGGCGTCCAGGTGGCCGAGGTCACCGGTGCGGTACGCGGGGGTGGGGACGCCGTCCACGTCGACGAGGGTGAATGCCCCGGCTGTGAGGTCGGGACGGTGCAGGTAGCCGACCGACACCGTGTCGCCGGCGATGAGGATCTCGCCGGGCTGGTTCGCCGGCAGCGCAGCGCCGGACTCGTCGCGGATGAGGATGGTGGTGCCCGGTTTGGCCCGTCCCACGGGGAGTGTCGCGGCGGCGAGGTGCTCAGGCCCGATGACCACGCTGGTGACGGCCACGGTGGATTCCGTCGGGCCGTACGTGTTGACCACTTGCGCGTCGGGGAAGCGTTCGCGCAGCGCCGCGGCCGTGGCCGTCGGCAGAGTCTCGCCGCAGAACAGGAACAGGCCCAGCCTCGGCAGCAGCGACGCGTCGAAGCCGGGGTCGGCGAGGCAGAGGTCGGCGAACGACGGCGTACTCACCCAGACCGACACGTCACTGCTCGCCAGCTCGTCGTGGAGCCGGCGCGGGCTGACGACGGTGGCGGCGTCGATGCTGTGGAGCGTCGCGCCGGTGGCGAGCGCGCAGTAGAGGTCCATGACGGACAGGTCGAACGAGAACGGCGCCTGGTTGAGCCAGACATCGGCGGGTTCTGCGGTCGCGGATCCTCGTTTTGATACCCCATCCGAGCTCTGGGGCCCGTGGGGGGCGTCGGAGGCCCGATGGGGTATCAAAACGCGGATCTCTGCCAGCGACACAGCCCAGTCGACGAAGTTCGACAGCGCGGACGACGTGATCTGCACGCCCTTGGGATGGCCGGTGCTGCCGGAGGTGTAGATGACGTAGTACGGGTCGTCGGGGGCGACCGGGTGGGCCTGACGGGTGGGGCCAGGTGGGATCGTGCTCGCGGCTAGGCCGGATCCGTCGAGGACGGTGGCTGCAGTCGACACTCCGGAGGGCAGCGTCCTCACCGCGACGACCAGCCGCGCGCGCGACTCGTCGATCACGCTGGAGATGCGGTCGGCCGGCCACGACACGTCGATGGGGATGTACGGATGGGCCGCCCGCACCGCGCCCAGGAACGCGACGAGCATCGCCGACTCCTTGTGGCCGTACACGACGACAGGGCTCCCGTCGTCGGGCAGCTCGCCGGCGATGCGCGCGGCAAGAGCCGAGGATCCCGACCAGAGCTGAGCGTACGAGAGGGACTCGCCCAGGTGCCGGTGCGCGACTCGGTCGCCGGCACGGGCCGCGACGGCCCCGATCCGGTCGATGATGTCCACGTCGCGCACCCCTTTCTGTTGCCCGCCGATGGTATCGAGGACAGCGCCGATGGACGGACAGCGACTGGCTACGGTGTCGTCATGCCCTTCGAGTGGAACGCCCGCACGTACGACGCACTGCCCCTCCCGCACGTCGGCTGGGGGCAACGGGTCCTCGATCGGATGCGGCTGACCGGTACGGAACGGGTGCTCGACGCGGGCTGCGGCACCGGCCGGGACGCGGCTGCGCTGCTCGAGCGGATGCCCGGCATCGACCTCGTGTGTCTCGACGCGTCGGAGCAGATGATCGAGGCTGCCCGTGACCGGCTCGGCGACCGCGCCACGCTCGTGGTCGCCGACCTCACGAAGCCGCTCCCGATCGCGCCGGTCGATGCGGTGATGAGCGTGGCCGCGTTCCACTGGGTCACCGACCACGAGCTGTTGTTCCGCAACCTCGCGGCGTCGGTGCTTCCGGGTGGCCGGCTGACGTCGGACTGCGGTGGCCAGGGACAGGTGGCGATCCTCGATCAGGCGCTGGTCACCGTGACGGGCAAGCCGAAGCAGTACATCCGCTTCGCCGGCGTGGACGACACGGCGGCAGCGCTGAAGGCCGGAGGGTGGGAGGTCGAGTCCGTACGGCTCCGACCCGATCCCCTGCGCCTCGAGGACCCCGAGCTCCTCGAGTCCTACCTGGCCACAGTCATGCTCGGCGCCTACCTGGACAAGATGCCCGCAGACGAGCACCAACCGTTCGTACGAGCTGTACGGGAGGCGATGGCCGAGCCGGTCATCGACTACGTACGGCTGGAGATCGACGCGATCCGAACCTCGTAGTTGTGTTACTTGGATTACCGAGTAATCATGTAATCATGAACATCGCAGAATGGTTCGCCGGGCGGTTGCCCGAATGGTTCACCGGCTCGCCGGATGTCACGGTCGACCGTGAGGAGATCCTCGTCGTGGGTCGGCTCCGCGTCCCCGAGCCGGACGACGGCAGCGCGGGAAGCGACTCGGCCGCGGAGGGGCGCATCGCCCGCTGGCGCGAGGAGACGCGTCGTGAGCGCATGAAGATCGCCGACGAGGCCGAGCTGCGCTTCGGCCGGAAGGTTGCCTGGGGGGCAGAGTACGGCGAGGTGCGCGTCATCTTCACCTCGCTGGCCATCCCGGTCATGACGCGCCTGCGTCAGCCCGAGCGCATGGTCCTCGACACGCTGGTCGCGGCCGGCGTCGCGAGGTCGCGCTCCGATGCGCTGGCCTGGTCCGTACGGCTGGTGGGAACCAACGAGGAGAAGTGGATCGCGTCCCTCCGCGAGGCCCTGGGCGCCGTGGACGAGGCCAGGAAGGCCGGTCCCGCGGCCTGAGCCGGCCTACGACCTGCGCGCCCGGTCGAGCCCGGCGCGCAGGTCGTAGAGCAGGTCGTCGATGATCTCGATGCCGGCCGCGAGGCGGAGCATGCCGTCGGAGATTCCAGCGGCGGCCTGGACCTCGGGCGGCATGGCCGCGTGGGTCATGCTGGCCGGGTGGCAGATGAGGCTTTCGACCCCGCCGAGCGATTCGGCGAGGGAGAAGCACGTCAGCCCCGCGAGGCACCTCTTCGCCGCGGCTAGGTCGTTCAGCTCGAACGAGAGCATGCCGCCGAAGCCGTCCTGCTGCTGCCGAGCGAGGTCGTGGCCGGGATCATCGGACAGCCCGGGGTAGTGGGTCGCCTTGACCGCCGGGTGCTGTGCCAGCAGCTCGGCGAGCGCCTGAGCGTTGTCGCAGTGGGCCTTCATCCGTACGCCCAACGTCCGAATGCCGCGAAGGGTGAGGTACGAGTCGAGCGCGCCCCCCGGCGTACCGAGGCAGTTCGCCCACCAGCGCAGCTCCTTGACGATCTCGGCGGTCGCGCCGACCACGGCGCCGCCCACGACGTCCGAGTGACCGTTCAGGAACTTGGTCGTCGAGTGGATGACGATGTCAGCGCCGAGCTCGATCGGACGCTGCAGCGCCGGGGACAGGAACGTGTTGTCGACGGCTACCGTGGCGCCGACAGCGTGCGCGGCATCGATGACGGTCGGCAGGTCGGTGATCCGGAGCAGTGGGTTCGAGGGCGACTCGAGCAGGACCAGCGCGGGCTTGCGCTGCAGTACGGCTGCGGTGGCTACGGGGTCGGTGAAGTCCACGTACGCGACCTCGAACTGCCCCTTCCGCGCGAGCGAGCTGAAGAGCCGCCACGTACCGCCGTAGCAGTCGTGCGGAATCGCGACCAGTGCCCCACCAGGGACGAACGCGGCGACCAGCGTGGTGAGTGCGGCCATGCCGGACGCGGTGATCTCTGCCCCGGCGCCACTCTCGAGATCGGCGATCGTGTCCGCGAGCAGGGAACGAGTCGGGTTGGACGATCGGCTGTACTCGTGGCCCGGCGACTCCCCCGGCTTCGGCCAGGCGTAGGTCGTGGAGAGGTAGATGGGCGGTACGACGGCGTGGTGCTGCTGGTCCCAGGCCAACCCCGCCTGCGTGGCCCGGGTGAGCCGGGTCCTCCTGTCAGCCATCGTTCTCCTTCATAGGTACCTGCGAAGGCTAACGGGGACACGGGTACCGGTCGGGACGGTCCCGAGAGGTGGCACATCCATGGGTCGGAACCCTCGCCAGAGCCAGTTGAAATGCGTATCGTCCAAGGATGAAGATCTCCGACGTACTCCGGACGAAAGGGTCCGCGGTCATCACCGTGGTACCCCAAGAGACCATCGCCAGCCTGCTCGAGCTTCTGGCCCAGCACAACATCGGCGCTGTCGTCGTCAGCTCCGACGGCGCGGCGGTCGACGGCATCGTCAGCGAGCGCGACGTGGTCCGGCAGCTGCACGCACGCGGCACAGCCCTCCTCGACGCCACGGTGTCGACGATCATGACCGCCAAGGTCCTGACCTGCTCTCCTGACGACGAGCTGACCGAGATCGGCGCCCTCATGACGGAAAACCGCATCCGCCACCTGCCGGTCGTCGTCGACGGCCGCCTCGCGGCGATCGTCAGCATCGGCGACATCGTCAAGGCCCGCATGGACCAGCTCTCCAGCGAGCGGGACCTCTACGAGGCGTACATCACGCAGTGAGCCGGTACGTCCTGGTCACTGCGCCTGTGCGCCGCTGACGAGCGGCGGAAGCGTCGACCAGGGGAAGTTGATCCACTTGTCCGTCGGGCGCCAGACGTAGTCGCACTTCACGATGCTGTGGGGCTTCTCGTAGATCACGGCGGTACGGATCTCGCGCACGTGCGCGGCGCAGAAGTCACGAACGAGCGCGAGCGTGCCACCGGTGTCGGCGACGTCGTCGACGACCAGCACGCTCTTCTCGGACAGGTCGATCTGGCGCGGTACGGGCGGCAGCACCACGGGCATCGGCAGGCGCTCCTCGACGTCGGTGTAGAACTCGACGTTCATCACGTGGAGGTTCTTGATGCCGAGCGCGTACGAGACGGCGCCGGCCGCGAACAGTCCCCCGCGCGCGATCGAGAGGATCAGATCGGGCTGGAACCCTGAGTCGAACACCTGTTGGGCGAGCTCGCGACTCGCCGTGCCGAACATCTCCCAGGTGAGGACCTCGCGTACGTCTGAGTCTGACATGGCGGCATCCTCCCAGCACTGGGCGGCAATCCGTCACACCGGGGGCGGTCCTGGAAGGCTGACAGAATGGGCGTACGCACGGGGCCGCGCCCGGCTCGCGGCGAGAGAAGTCCGGCTCGGCCGGGCCGTACTGACGTTCTGGGAGAGACCTCCCCACACCGGGGAGAGAAGTCCCCGCGGCTAGGAGAGAACTCCCCGCAGTTAGGAGAGAACTCGCGCCGGGAAAGTCTCTCCAAGCGGTGGGGAGGTCTCTCCGAGGTGCGGGGGGAGTCTCTCCGAGATGAGACGGATCGAGCTGATGGATGTCTGCTGACGCGGTACCGCGACGGATGAGGCTGTGGCGACTGGTCCCCGTGGCCGCACTGCTCTGCTTCGCGCTCGTCCTGCGTGCGCCCATCACTGTGATCCCGCCGCTGCTCGGGCCGATCCGGGCCGATCTGGGCATCGATGCCGCGACCGCCGGATTGCTCACCAGCATCCCGGTGTTGTGCTTCGGGCTTCTCACGCCGGTCGCGTCGCGGATCCTGAGCAAGATCGGCGTCAACCTCGGCGGGGTCTACTGCCTGGTGGGGATCATCCTCGGATCGGTGGTCCGCTCGGCCGGGGACGTCACCGCAGCGTTCGCCGGTACGGTCCTGCTCGGCGTCTCCATGGCGATGGGCAACCTCGCGATCCCCATGCTCATCGGTCGCCAGTTCCGGCACCGCGCGGAGATGCTCACCGGTGCGTACGTGATCACGACCAACCTCACCGTGACCGCCACAACGGCTTTGGCGGTACCGACGGCAGCCCTGCTTGGTTGGCGCTGGACGGCGGCCGGGAGCGGCCTCCTGCTGGGTCTCGGCTCCCTCGTCGCGTGGGTGCTCGTCTACCCACCCGGCATCCAAGGCGCGCGAGCCCGGATCCGGCGCTGGGCCGGACAGCGTGACCCCGTAGCGGTGGAGCGTCGCAGCAGCGCACCACCCGCGACCCGGGGGGCACTGTGGCGCGTCACCGGTTTGCTCAGCATCGCGTTCGCAGGCCACACCTTCGCCTACTACGCCGTGACGGCCTGGTTGCCGACTGCCCTGGTCGATCTGCGGGGCATGACGCGGGCCGAGGCCGGGGTCGCCGCCAGCCTGTTCCAGGCCGCAGGATTGGCCGGGCCCCTCCTCGTACCGTTCCTTGCAGCGCTCCGCTGGTCGTCCGTACGGACCGTGGTCGTCATCGGAGCCGCCTGGGTGCTGATGCCGGCGGGAATGCTCGTCGCGCCGCAGTGGTGGGCCGTCTGGTGCGTCTTCGGGGGGCTCGCGCAGGCCGGGTTCTTCACCTCGGTGATGTCGGTGGTGATCCGGCGATCGCGGAACGTGGACGAGAACCGGCGGACCACGTCCGTGATGCAGACGGTCGGCTACTCCGTGGCTGCGATCGGCCCCGTGATCACCGGGTGGGTCCATCAGCACACGGGCGGATGGGCTGCGCCCTTCGCGATCGTCCTCGGCGTCACGATCGTGATGGTCGCGGCCGCGAGCTTCGCCGTGCGCAGGGCCCCGGCCGAGCCCGTGGTCGGCGGATAGGGTTCGAACGTGCCTCCCCGCCTCGTTGCCACCGACCTCGACGGCACGCTGGTCGGCGCGGACGGGTTGGTGAGCGCTCGTACGGCAAAGGTCTTGGCGGCCGTGGATGCGCTGGGCGTGCCGGTCGTGTTCGTCACCGCCCGGCCGTTGCGCTGGATGGGCGACATCTGGCCGTACGTCGGCCGGCACAGCGTGGGGATCGTGTCGAACGGAGCGATCCTGTACGACCCGGGGGCGGGTCGGGTCATCGACATCACCGGTATCGAGCCGGAGGTCGGTCAGGCGCTCCTGGCGGACCTCGCCGAGGCGCTCCCGGACGCGGGACTGGGTCTCGAGTACGTGTCCGGGCTGCACCGCACCGTCAAGTACGTGTACGACGCGGTCCCCGATCCCAGCACCATCAGCGACCTGCGCCCGCCGTGGCCGGGACCGGTCGCCAAGATGCTCGTCAAGGACTACTCGATCCCGCCGGAGGAGCT
>JADGPB010000365.1 GCA_017882655.1 Propionibacteriales bacterium | reverse complement strand
CACGCAGACAGACTGCGGCCACTGGTCGCGTCCGGGCAGATCCAGCTCGGCAACCACACCTGGTCGCATCCCGACCTGCGGGCGCTGTCCACGCAGGGGATCCAGGACCAGCTGCAGCGCAACGAGAACTTCATCCAGACCACGTACGGGGTGAGCGCCAAGCCCTTCTACCGGCCGCCGTTCGGCTACGTGAATGCGCACGTACGCAGTGCTGCCGAGGCCATCGGGTACACGGCGCCCACCCTCTGGTACGGGTCGTTGTCCGACTCGAGCGTGCTCACCAGCGATCAGATCGTCCAGTTCGGCACCCAGTGGTTCGGAGCCGGGCGCGTCGTCATCGCCCACGCCAACCACCCTGGGGTGATCGGCGCGATGCCGGCGTTGGTAGACCTCGTCGCGCAGCGAGGACTGCGTACAGTCACGCTGCGCGACGTGTTCGCGACCTGAGGCGTACCTCGGTCAGCCGCTGCGACGCGAGCTGAACGAGGCGGCGCTGTGCGGGCGTACGGCATTGCCGGACGGGCCGACCTTGCGCACGTCAGAAGCAGAGCGCGGAGCACTTGAGCTCCCACGCGATGCGGTGGAGCCGCCGCGAGAACCGCCCGAGGTGCCGCGGGCGCCGCTCGACTTGCCGGGCGACCCGCCGGAGGTGCGGCGACCCGAGGCCCCGCGTGAAAGGCCGTCGTTGTTGTCGAAGCCCGAGGAGTGGGTCTTGGCCGGGCCGCGACCGCCCCCGCCGCTGCGAGAGCGGGCGCCAGCCGAGCGCGTACGACCGGGGCCCTGCTCGACGACCGGCGTGGCATCGGCGTAGCCGCCGGGCACGAGGACCCGCTCGCCCGGAGCGAGCGTGGCCAGCATCGGGTGACGCTGCCTGTCGATGCGCGTGATCGTGGGGTGGATGCCCGCGGCCCTGGTGAGCGCACGTACGTCGCGCACCTGGTCGTCGGTCATCAGCGTGATGACGGTGCCCTCGGCGCCGGCGCGAGCCGTACGACCGGAGCGGTGCAGGTATGCCTTCTCCTCGACCGGCGGGTCAGCGTGCACCACGAGCGCCACGTCGTCGACGTGGATGCCGCGGGCGGCGATGTCGGTGGCCACCAGCGTCTCGACCTTGCCGCTGTGGAACGCGTCGAGGTTGCGCGTACGAGCGTTCTGGCTCAGGTTGCCGTGGAGGTCGACCGCGGGGACGCCCTCCGCGTTGAGCTGGCGGGCGAGCGCCTTGGCGCCGTGCTTGGTGCGCGTGAAAACGAGCGTACGGCCGGGCGCGCTGGTGAGCTCGACGAGTACGGAGACGCGCTGGGTGCGGTCCACGTGCAGCACGTGGTGATGCATCGTCGAGATCGGTGACTGGGCGGAGTCCGCCTGGTGGGTACGCGCGTCGTGGAGGTAGCGCCTGACGATCACGTCGATCGCCTTGTCGAGGGTGGCGCTGAAGAGCATGCGCTGGCCGTTGGGCGGCTCGCGGTCGAGCAGGCGCTTGACGGCCGGCAGGAAGCCGAGGTCGGCCATGTGGTCGGCCTCGTCGAGCACGGTCACCTCGACGTCGGCCAGGCTGGCGTGCCCCTGGGTGATGAGGTCCTCGAGCCGGCCGGGGGTGGCCACCATGATGTCGACGCCGCGGCGCAGCGCGGCAACCTGCGGGTTCTGGCCGACGCCGCCGAAGACGGTCATCGTGGTGAGGTTGGTGGCGCTGGCCAGCGGCTGCAGGGCGGCGTGGATCTGGCCGACGAGCTCACGGGTCGGGGCGAGGATCAGCGCTCGGGGGGCGCCGCGCCTCGACGTGCGCCGCGAGGCGGACAGTCGGGCCACGAGGGGCAGCAGGAACGCGTACGTCTTGCCGGAGCCCGTACGGCCCCGGCCGAGCACGTCGCGCCCAGCGAGGGAGTCAGGCAGCGTGGCCGTCTGGATCGGAGTGGGTTCGGTGATGTCCATGTCGGCGAGGATCGCCGCGAGGTTCGCGGGCACGCCAAGCAGGACAAAGTTGTTTTGAGAAGTCAAGGAATTCAGTCGATTCGGTCGGTGTCTCACCAGGCCGTTCCCGTCGGCGACGGGAGGAGTTCAGCGTGTGCCCTCACCGAAGCGAGGGGCGCGAGCAATGGGCCGCGCAGGAGCCCGGGGTAAGACTTCACGGGCTGCTGATAGGACAGCCTACCCTCCGAAGGCCCGTGCGGGTAATCAGCGAGTTGTACGCCAGAGGCTCGCGCGGGCCACATGCCGAGAGCGCTATCTCAGGGAGCCGCGTACAAACATCAGGCCGCCAGCCGGAGATGGCGGCGATGGAAGACCCACGCGCCCAGAACGAAGAAGCCCAGCGAAAGCAAGGTGAGCATGCTGAGCTCGTACCCGATGTCGGTTGAGCCGTAGCTGAAAACCGCCGTCAGGGCGTTCACGGCGTGCCGAGTGGGCAGCAGATCGAGGGCATTGACCTCATGCCCGCCGACGCTGAACAGAGGCCAGCCTCGCACGGGAAAGACAGTCCCCGACAGGAACATGAACAACCCGAACGGGAAGTTGGCTAGAAGAAACGCCTGCGCGACCGACTTGCTGAACGCCGCGACCAGCAGGCCAAGACCGATCACCCCGAGGCTTGCCAAGATCCAGATCGGGATCGCCAACCACAAGGGCCCCGCGGAGTGGAAGCCGAGGGCGATCGCCACCGCCAGCGAGCAGCCGCCGGCAACCAGTGCCAGCGCGACCTGTACGAGGGCATGCCCGCCGAGGATCTCTGCTGCACTCGCACGTGTTCGTACCAGTCGATGCACGGTGCCGCCCTCGATCTCCTCCGCCACCGACATGGCCGCTGAGAACATCATCATGCCGATGGCGAAGATCAGAACCCCTGGCACGTACAGCTCGAACTCGCTCCGTGACCCGCTGGCGCCGAGCGCCACCTCGTTCCACTGCACGAGCGAGGCGCGACCGCTCGTCTGCTGCACCTGCTGCTCCACCACCGTTGCGACCATGATCGCCACTACTGGATATGTGGGGCTGCCCAGTTCACCGCCCATCGTGATCTGGACCGATGTCCCGGATCCCGCGGCCGCAGCCGCATCGGAGAAGCTCGCGGGGAGGTCGACGAAGACCACCGCCCGCCGAGCCTCGACCGAGGCTTTCGCGGCGGCAGCGTCAGGGACTTCCGTCACCTCGAGGATCGGGCCGCCGGAGTCGTACCTGAGCGCCCTCAGGGCGGCGACCACGTCGGCCCCCAACGGGCCGGCGTCCGTGTTCACCACCGCAACGGGGTAGCTGGTGGTTCCTCCACTCGGGAAGAACAGCGACGTCATCACCACGAAGAACGGTCCCAGCGCGATCACGAGCAGCGGCAGCCACGGATTGCGGAGCTGCCCACGTGCGGCAGTGGCCGCGATCGCCAAGAGTCTCATTCGCGGAGGCTCCTTCCCGTGAGCTGAAGGAACAGATCCTCCAGGCTGGAATCTCTGGTTTGCAC
>JADGPB010000364.1 GCA_017882655.1 Propionibacteriales bacterium | reverse complement strand
GCCGACGAGATCACCCTCGGCCGCGCCTTCGAAGGGCGACGCCAGGTTCTGAGTTGACGGAGGGCTGACGTGATCACTGTTGCGCCCGCCCTCGGTTTCTTGTCGCGCAGTTCCTCACCGCCGACCAGGCAGGCGTCCCGCCGATGGTCGCGTGCCCGCTCTGTGGGTTATCCACAGGGCGAGGCTCACGATCGGCTTGGGGCACCGAATCTGGGGGAGGCTTGTGGCATGAGGACACCCCGCCCCTGTCTGTTGCCAACCCACCCCGCGTCGCGCGACATGCTGCTCGCGTCCGGACTCAGCCCCGCAGTGATCCGTACGCAGCTCGCGACCGGAGCGTTGGTGAGGGTGCGCACGGGTGTCTACATCGCGGCATCGCGCTGGCCCGACAACCCGGCCGCGCGGCACCTGGTACTGGCTCATGCGGAACAGGTGGCGCATCCGGGGGCCGTGATGAGCCACGAGTCGGCTGCAGTGTCGTGGCGGCTGCCGCATCCCGGATTCGGTGAATGGCATGAGGCGCCCCCGTCGGTCACGGTGGTCGGGGAGCTCGCGAGGTCTCGCCGCGGTCCGGCCGTTCATCATCTCGGGGCGCTCCCGAAGTCGCAGGTGACTCGCGACGACGAGGGGTACGACCTGACAACCATCGCGCGGACCGCCGTCGACCTTGCCGCGGGTCTACCGCTGCCGGAGGCGCTCGTGCTGCTTGACGGCGCGGCGCGGAGGCTCTGCGAGGCGCTGGTGACGAATGCCCGGCGGCGGGACTACGCCAACCTGCGCCATGCTGGCGCCGCACGCGAACTGCTCGACGAGGCTGCTAGATCGCGACGGCCGGCTGGCCTTGCCAGAGCGATCGCGCTCACTGAGCCACTCCGGGAGTCACCCGCAGAGTCACTCACGGCGGGGCATCTCTACATCTCGGAGCTGCCCGTGCCACAGTTTCAGGCGACCATCCGATCTCCTTCTGGTCCTCTTCATCCCGACTTCTACTGGCCAGAGTTCAACCTTGTGGGAGAGGTCGACGGCAAGTCGAAGTACGCGGACCCCGCCGAGATCGTTCGCGAAAAGAGGCGCGAGCAGCTGCTCCGCGACCTCGGCTACCGGATCGTGCGCTGGCTCGCCCTAGAGGTCATGCTCTCCCCGGAGGTCGTGATCGCCCGCATCGCTCGGGCGCTGGGGGTCTGAGCCGGGTGCTGGTGGTTATCAGCATCGAGAACTGGCTCGAATAGTACTCAAGCCGCTTCGTGGTGGTTGTGAGTTGTCGATCGAGGGTCATAGCCACCAGCAACCGGTTTGAGCCACCGTGCGGGAGACAGGCCGCTCCCATAACAACCAGCAACCGGCTCGAACGATGAGTCTTTGGTCCCGAGTCCGGTCTCGGACCAACTACATCGGCATCGCCTCGTAGATGCGCACGCCGGTGCCCATCGGGCAACCGTCGAGCAGCTTCTGTGCTGCATCGAGGTCGGCGGCGGTGACGATGGAGTAGCCAGTGATCGGGTCGGCCTCGTCGCTCAGGTCGCTCGCTCCGTCGGGCGTGACCTGCCGTCCGGCACCGAAGGGGTTGCCGCTGTCCACCATCTGCTCGCCGACGCGGGCGAACCAGGCACCCCAGGCCTGCATGGCGTCGGGGGTGGACTCGCCAAAGCCTTGGTACAGGAAGACGAACTTCTTCATGACGACTCCTCGATTGCTGTGGATGTGGGTGGCGTTGTGCCGGAAGGGTTCCCGGTCAAGAACTCCTCGTAGTTCGCGAGACTCTCGGCGTCGGTCCCCCAGTAGGTGTGGAATCCGGCGAGCCAGCCCTGCAGGGATCGCAGGGACTGGCGGTCGAGGGTCAGGTAGGTGGTCCGCCCGGTCTTGCGGCGACGGATCAGGCGGGCGTTCTCGAGGATCGCAAGGTGCTTGTGGATCGCCGGCAGGGACAGCTCGCGCAGCTCTGCCAACTGGCTGATGGAATAGGGCTGCAGCCCGAGGGCGTGCACGATCGCTCGTCGGTGGGCGTTTGCCAGGGCGGCCAAGACGATGTCGAGATCGTCCGGGGTGACAGATGAGGCGGTCATGCGGGGCCTCCTCGCTCGGTCCTATAGTTCACTGATTGGTGAACTATAACTCGACGGTTGCCGTACGTCCATAGCTGCGTGGCGCCAGGAGGGGCAGAAGGCGGCCGGGCCGGGTCGCCGGTTGCCAGGCGCCGCGCTGTCCCCCCGAGAGGAACGGCGCGGAAAGGTTCTCAGGGGGGAGCTGAGCGTGAGAATGGCTCAAAGATGGACACAAACTGCAACCGGACTGGAATCCTTTGCGGTCCGCGGACCTGGGGATAGCGTTGTCCTGTCAGGCCTTCGCGACCAGGCAGTCGCGGGGTGGGCCTACCTACGCAAGGAGCTTCACGCATGACCTCTGTTGATCTGCCCGGTGCGGCGTACCGCGAGTCCTACGCAGCGAAAGACGGTGTCGAGTACTGGCTGGAGAAGGTCGGTACAGGCCGCCAGCTCGTCGTGAAGGCCGATGACACGGCCGCCTACAACGGCTTCGCCGGCACCGCCGACGGCGGCACGTTCCGGGCCGAGATCACGGGCGACAACGCCCTCGAGCTGCGCAACCGCCTGCCGTGGCTGAAGCCGCAGCTCTTCGGACTCGCCACGTCCGTCGGCACCGGCGATCGTCTCGGCATCTGCACCCCCGGACACGTACGCGCCTTGAAGGCTGTCGGGGGCGGGCTGAAGCCCGTCTTCGCCCAGCAGTCGATCCGCGAGATGGGTCGGTGCCACCGCGAGCCGCGCAACGTGCTCGATGACGCGACGTGGGGCGCGTTCCAGGAAGGCTGGACCGCGGGGGTCGGCGCTGACGCCGACCACCTGCACACGACCGAGGACATCGACCGCTGCGCCCAAGCCGGCTTCGTCTTCTACACGCTCGACCCCAATGAGTACGTCGACCCCGAGGCTGAGTCGGCCGACGAGGCGACGATCCGCTCCAAGGCGGACGCCCTCGACTGGGCATCGCTCGACTCCTCGCAGGAGAAGTTCCTCTCGACCTACGTAGGCCACCGCATCGACCTCGCGCACGAGGCGGTCACCCTAGACGAGGAGTCGGTGCTACGGGCGATGGCCAAGTACGGACCGTCGCTGGCCAACGCCATGGACCTCTACCGCCACCTCGTCAGCCTCGGCATCGCCCACGAGGTCGAGTTCGCGGTCGACGAGACCGACTATCCGACCAAGCCGGCCGAGCACGTCGTGGTGGTCTCCGAGCTCATGCGCCTCGGCATGGACTTCGTCAGCTTCGCGCCGCGTTTCGTGGGCGGCTTCGAGAAGGGCATCGAGTACATCGGCGACCTCGCCGAGCTGAAGCGCGACTTCGAGGTCCACGCGGAGATCGCCAAGGCCCTCGGCCCGTACAAGCTGAGCCTGCACTCCGGATCCGACAAGTACTCGACCTATCCGCTC
>JADGPB010000033.1 GCA_017882655.1 Propionibacteriales bacterium | reverse complement strand
CGTCAGCAAGGACCTCCCGATGCGCGTCAAGGCGTCGGCGGTCGGCCTCGACGCCGAGGAGTACCGGGCCGAGCTCGCCGTCGACACCGGCTGGACCGGGATGGCGGACCTCACGGTCGCGGCCGAGACGTTGGACAAGCTGTACGAGGGCGAGGCCGTGCGGATGCCCGAGGCCGACGACCTGCCCGTACACACCGGGCTCGTCCTTCACGGAGGCGGCTCGACCGCGCTGGGCCGTCTGTACCCGGACGGCCTCGTGCGGCGCATCCGGACCGATCGCGACGCGTTCGGCATCCACGGCCGCTCGGCCGAGCAGCGGGTCGCACTCGACCTGCTGCTTGACCAGGAAGTCGGGATCGTGTCGCTGGGCGGCCGCGCCGGTACGGGCAAGTCCGCGCTCGCGCTGTGCGCCGGTCTCGAGGCCGTACTCGAGCGTGGGCTGTACTCGAAGGTCATCGTGTTCCGGCCGTTGTACGCGGTCGGTGGCCAGGATCTCGGGTTCCTTCCCGGGTCGGAGTCGGACAAGATGGGCCCCTGGGCGCAAGCGGTCTTCGACACGCTGTCGAGCGTCGCGGGCAAGAACGTCATCGAAGAGGTCCTGGCTCGGAACCTGCTGGAAGTGCTCCCGCTCACCCACATCCGCGGCCGGTCGCTGCACGATGCGTTCGTGATCGTCGACGAGGCGCAGTCCCTGGAACGGAACGTGCTGCTCACCGTCCTCAGCCGGATCGGCCAGAACTCGCGCGTCATCCTCACCCACGACGTCGCCCAGCGCGACAACCTGCGGGTCGGCCGCTACGACGGCATCGTGGCAGTGGTCGACCGGCTCAAGGGCAACCCGCTGTTCGCCCACGTCACGCTCACCCGGAGCGAGCGTTCGGCGATCGCTGCGCTGGTCACCGACCTTCTCGAGGACGTCGCCCCATAGACAGGGGATGAGCAAGAGATGTTCGCGCTCAAAGATTCCTGGGTCTGGGACTTCTGGACCGCCGACGACGGGACGAACTACCACCTGTTCTTCCTGTACGCCTCCAAGGCACTGCACGTGCCCGAAGCGCGTCACCACCGGGCCTCGATCGGCCACGCTGTGTCGACGGACCTCGTTTCGTGGCGACGCATCGAGGACGCCCTCGTTCGCAGCGATCCGCCGGCCTTCGACGACCTCGCCACCTGGACGGGCTCGGTCGTCCAGCACCCCGACGGCACCTGGTTCATGTTCTACACCGGCACCACGCGCACGCCGACGGGCGACGTCCAGTCCATCGGGTACGCGACGAGTCCGGACCTCGTCACGTGGCAGAAGGCAGGGCAGGTCGCCGCGGCGGACACTCGCTGGTACGAGGTCCTCGCAGACCAGGGCTGGCACGACGAGGCGTTCCGCGACCCGTGGGTCATGCGTGATCCCGACGGGAACGGCTGGCACCTGCTGGTGACAGCGAGGAGCAAGCAAGGGCCCGTGGACGAACGTGGCGTGGTCGGGCACTGCTGGTCACCGGACCTGCGCACGTGGGAGGTCCGCGAGCCGCTGAGCGCTCCCGGCCAGGGCTTCGGGCAGCTCGAGGTCTTGCACACTGCGGTCATCGAGGGCCAACCGTTCCTCGTCTTCAGCTGCCTGGCCGACGACACGTCCGACGCGCGGCGGGCAAAGGGTGGCCTCGGCGGCACCTGGGCCGCACGTGCCCAGTCGCTGACCGGCCCGTACGACATCGCCAACGCCCAGTTGCTCAACGGGCCGGAGCTCTATGTGGGCCGACTCGTGCAGTCGCGCGACGGCGCGTGGCAGTATCTCGCGTTCGCCAATGAAATGGCCGATGGCCGTTTCGGCGGCACGATCATCGACCCGGTCCCGGTGCGGGTGGAAGGAGGCCGTCTCGTCATCGAGAGGGCTTCTGCGATGCCGTCGCCAGCCGCACTGGCACACTGAACCGCGTGGGAACACTCGACGGTCGTACCGCCCTGGTCACTGGCGTGAGCCGTCGGCAGGGAATCGGGTTCGCTATCGCTACGCGGCTGCTTCAGGCGGGCGCGTCGGTGGCCATCCAGCACTGGTCTCCGCACGACGCGGAGCAGCCGTGGGGCGCCGACGACCTGGCAGGCGTCGTGGCCGAGCTGTCAGCGCAGGCGTCCGAGGGCGCCCGGGTGACCGACATCAGCGCCGACTTCGCCCAGGACGACGCACCGGGGGCGTTGATCGCCGAGGTGACGAGCCAGCTCGGTCATCTGGACATCCTCGTCTGCAACCAGGCCATGAGCGGTCACGACGGCGCTTTGTCGGAGATCGGCATCGCCGATCTGGAGCTCCACTGGAAGGTGAACGCGAGGGCGACCCTGCTCATGACGCAGGCGTACGCCTCGCAGCACGACGGCCGACCAGGCGGCCGGGTGGTGTGGCTGACGTCGGGCCAGCAGCTAGGACCCATGAGCGACGAGATCGCGTACGCGACCAGCAAGGCGGCGCTCGCCGGCGTCACGGCCTCGGTCGCTGCCGACCTGATCCGGCGCGGCATCGGGCTCAACACCGTGAACCCGGGACCCGTGAACACCGGCTACCTCAACGAGGGCGTCCTGCTCAGCGAGGAGCGGCTCGCGGCGATCCGTGACCGGTTCCCGGCGGGCCGTTTCGGAGAGCCGGACGACCCGGCGCGCCTCATCGCCTGGCTGGTCGGCGACGACGCCAGGTGGGTCGTCGGTCAGGTCATCAACACCGAGGGCGGCTTCGAGCGCTGGCGCTGAGTCAGTCGATGTCCTCGATGTCGTACGGCCGGTTCGTACTGTCGTCGAACCGGAAGCCGGCGGGATCCGAAGCCTGTCTCAGCGCGCGGAAGAGCAGCCAGGACCCGAACGGCAGGAACTGGATCAGGTAGTACCAGCCGCTGTGATCGGTGTCGTGGAGCCGCCGCACGGTCAGGCTGAGTGTCGGGACCGACAGGACGAGCGTGACCACGCACGTCACGAGCAGCACGACTGTCACGAGAAGGTTCATCACATCATCCGTGGGGGACGACGCTTTCATCTTCAGCACACCGATGAAGAAGGCCAACCACAGAACCTGGAGCACCAGCTGGGCGATCCTGACCCACCAGTACTCGCTGCGTGAGGCACGTCCGGAGAAGTTGTTCCAGTTCTTCAGCCACAGGATCGTGGCATCGATCATCGACACTCCTGGCCGGGCGCCCCTGGCAGCGAGGCTCTGGAAGGGGGCGGACGTGCCGGCCGACCGGGCGAACGGATCATGCTGGGGAACGTAGTGGTACTCATCCATGAAGCTCCGGTACGCGCCGAAGTGGTTGTCGGCGGGGGCGCTGTTGTCGGCCGAGTGGGAGATTCGGATGTTCTCGCCGGGCGGTGCGAAGTAGACGGCGGGTTGGCCGTCAGTAGGTTGGCTCCAGCCGTACGGGTTCGACATCGCGGGAACTCCTCTGCGCCCACAACACGTTAATCGCCGTACGTCTGGACCTCACGCAAGATGCAGACCTTCTCATCCAAGCCCAGTCGGCCTCTAGAGGTGCTCGGGCCCGTACAGCGGCTGCGCCGCGTCGTCGAAGCGTGCCCCGGCCGGGTTGGACGCCTGTGCCATCAGCACGAGAAGGATGATGCCGCCCACGGAAGGGATGAAGCTGAGCAAGTACATCCAGCCGCTCTGGTTGCTGTCGTGCAACCGACGGATGCCAAGAGACAGCGAGGGGACGAACGCCGCGAGACTCACGAGCGCCATGATCCCGTACATGGAGGCCAAGGCCACTCCGACGGCTGTATCAGAACCGTTGCTGGCTGCGACGGCACCGAGGACGATCAGCGACAGGACCACCATCAGAACAGTCATGACGATGAAGGTCGCAAGGACGACCCACCAGTACTCGCTGCGGGACGCGCGACCAGAGAAGTTCTTCCAGTTCTTGAGCCACAGCTTGACGGCCTGGACCATCGATACCGACGGACGCGGGTTGGTGTCGTAGACGGCTGTGTACGGTGCGAGGGCGCCGGCGTACTGCTGCTGCCCGTAGCCGGGGGCCTGTGCGTACTGCTGCTGCGTGTACGGCTGCTGTCCGTAGGTCGGCTGTCCGTACGGGTCGGGCGCGGGCTGCCCGTACGTCGGCTGCTCGTAGTTCGGCTGGCCATATCCGGGTGCGGACGGCTGGCTGTACGGAGCTGAAGGCTGCTGGCCGTACTGGGGCTGGGGAGCGCCGGAGTAGCCCTGCGAGTAGTCCTCGTAGTTGCCCGGCTGGTTCGGGTTCTGGCCGTATGGGTTCGAGCTCACGGCACGTCCTTTCCTGTGTCAAGAACAGGATAACGGCGACGGGAGTCGTCGCCCTCAGGTTTGACCCTGGAGATTCACCCTGGCTTGGTCACCAGATAGATGGCGTAGTCGAGCTCTCGGTTCCCCCGCTTGAGTGGAACAAGGCGCTCGGTCGCGGAACCGTCGAGCTTGAGCAGGTCGTACCACAGCTCCTTGCTCGGGCTCTCCGACCAGATCGCCAGCCGTCCGCCGGGCACGAGGTGGTCGAGCGCCGACGCGAGCGTCTCGGGCAGGTAGACCCGGGCGTTCTGGTGGTGGATGAGGAAGTCGGGGCCGTTGTCGACGTCGAGGCAGATGGCGTCCCAGGGGCCGAAGAGGCCAGGAAGCGCCGCCTGGGCGTGGAGGACGTCGGCGATGTCGCCGTGATGGAGCTGTACGCGGGGGTCGGCGGTGAGCTGGGCCAGAGATCCGGTGAGGCCCTCACGTGCCCAGGAGATCAGGGCCCCGGAGAGCTCGACCACGTCGACCTGGGTGGCGCCCATCTCCAGCAACGCGAGTGCGGTGTAGCCGAGGCCGAGTCCTCCGACGAGTACGTTCCCGGGATTCGGGCCCACAGACTCGGCGAGCACCCGCTCGCTGAGCGTTTCTGCCGAGTCCATCGCGAACGCTCCGTTGACGATCAGCTCGTCCACGGCCTGTGCTCCCTCACCGCGACGGCGCAGCGCGATCTCAAAGCCGTCCTCCATCGAGCGGCCAAGCGTCTGTACGTCGTCCATCAGAACATGGTGACCCAGCGGTCCAACCCACGTCGTACGACACCCCGCAGGGCATGTGTAACGATGGCGACATGGCACGACCGTCGATCTCGAACTCGCGCCCCCGGGACATGGTGATCAGCCTCGGGGTGCTGCTCGTGCCGATCCTGCTCATCAGCTGGTGGTTCACACGGACGCCCGCCGATGCTCCCGTACAAGCGGTCGACTGGCAGTCGGTGCTCACGCAGTCCCGGGCGGTCGCTCCGTACCCGCTGCTCGGTCCTGTCGGCCTGCCGGCCACGTGGGTGGCAACCAAGGCGCAATGGTCAAAGACCGGCGAGCCGGCGGTGAATCGCGAAGCCGCACCGGGGAACACCTGGCAGCTGGGGATGCTGTCTCCTGACCAGGTCTACGTCAGCCTGACCCAGCGCGATGCCGCCGGTCCTGGGTTGGTTGCGCAGATCAGTCGGGCGGGCGCCCAGGACGGGACGAGCGAAGTCGGCGGGGTGACCTGGACGAGGTGGGTCTCGGGCGACACCCGGACCCGGACGCTCAGTCGCGTCGACGGCTCGGTGACGATCGTCGTCTCGGGCGACATGTCGTACGCCGGTCTCGAGGCGTTCGCGTCGACCCTGCGATCAACCTAGAGGGCAGCCCGTACGGTCTCCAGGGCGCCGAGGATCGCGACGCCCTGGGGGATCGACACCCCACCGCTGCGGACCTCCTTCTGCACCTTCGACGCGAAGCGGTCGAGCTGGTCGTTGGGGTGGTCGCCGCGCAGCACAGCGGCGCCAGCGGTGCTCCAGTCGGCCACGAGCTGGTCTTTGGAGTTGCCCGCCGGCAGCCCGGCGAGCACCTGGGACACGCCTTGCACCGTGAGCTGAAGCGCCAGGGCGGTTCCCGAGGCCGTGGGAGCGGCCGAGGTTGTGCGAGGTGCGGTCGTGGTCTGTTTCGCCGTGGGCTTGGCTGACGCGGTCGTGGGCACCACGCGGCCGGATGAGGTAGGCAGTGGCGTCTGTACGAGGGCGGCCACGGCCCCGGCTTGGGTGCCGAGGAGGTACGCGGCGCCGCCGAGCAGGATGAGGAGAAGCAGCCAGAGGAGAGGCCGCAGGCTGCGGCGCTTCTTCGTGGGCTGTGGGATGGCGACCGGCGCTCGCGCGGCCGGAGGCAAGGGGGGTCCATTCGGACGTATGGGAGCGACCGGCGTGAATCGCGGGTCCGGAGGGGACCACGGTTGGGCGATCGCTGCGACCGGAGCGACGGGCATCACGCTCGTCTTCGTGGGTCCGGGCGCCGTCGTGGGCAGGAGCGCGGTAGCGGTAGGCAGCACCACGGTGGCGAAGGGTGCGTTTCGCGGTGCCGGTCCGATGAGGTCGGCCATGGGATGTGCCTGGACGCCGCGGAGCTGCTCAAGGGCTGATTCGGCGTCGGGACGGGCCGCGGGGTCCTTCGCCAGCAACGAGGCCACGAGCTGGTCGAGGGCGCGAGGCGTCCGGATGCGTTCGGAGAGTGCGGGGGGATCGGCGCTGACCTGCTGCGCGGCGACGGCCACAGCGCTCTCACCGGTGAACGGGGGCTGGCCGGTGAGCATCGTCATGAGCAGGCAGCCGACCCCGTACAGGTCGCTCGCCGGCCCCGCGCGCCGACCGGTCGCGTGCTCGGGGGACATGTACGCCGCGCTGCCGATCACGGCGTGCGTGGCCGTCAAGGCGGCACCGAGGCCGGACAGCTGCGCGATGCCGAAGTCGACGACGGTCGCCTGGTTGCCGTTGACGATGACGTTGGCGGGCTTCACATCACGGTGGACCAGCCCGTGGCGGTGAGCCTCGCGGAGGGCACTGGTGACCTGGGTGACAAGGCTCAACGCCCGGTCCAGCGGCATCGGGCCCTCGGTACGGACCAGATCCGCGATGGTGCGTCCGGGGAGCAGCGTCATGACGAGGTAGGCGCGGGTGCCGTCCGTACCGGCGTCGAAGACCGAGACGATGTTCGGATGGTTGAGCTGGGCGGTGGCGATGGCCTCGCGCCGGAACCGTTCGGCGATCGTCGGGTCAGGGGCTGCCGACAGATCGAGCAGCTTGAGCGCCACATCCCGGCCCAGCCGCTCGTCGTGGGCCCGCCACACCTCGCCCATCGAGCCCGCGCCGACCCGTTCCACGGGCCGGTACCGCCCGGCTACGAGCGTTTCGCCTGCCACAGGTATCCATCGTACGGGAGATCGCCAACCGGGGGATGGCGGTCAGTCGTGGTTCGGCGCCTCCGGCGCCTCCCGGGCGGCGAGCTTCGCGCTTGCGCCGTCCAGCAGAAGCTGGCAGATGTCGGCGAGCTTCTCGCCCCTCTCCCACAGCGCCATGGACTCGGAGAGCGGGACGCTGCCGGACTCGAGCTGTCGGACTATGCCGGCCAGCTCGTCACGCGCCTCCTCGTACGTGGGCGTCTGGTCTGGCTTGTCAGAGCGGGCCATCGGTCTCCTCGGTGGGTTGAAGGTCGCGTACCTCGAGCGTCGCGGTGCCGTCGACGAGGTGTGCCAGGAGGTCGTCGCCGATGTCGAGGTCAGCAACGTGTGTGACGGCCGAGCCGTCCCCGGCCAGCAGGATCGCATAGCCGCGCTCCAGCGTCGCCTGCGGCGACATGGCCCGGACGCGTGCGACCGTCGAGCTGACAAGGGCAGACTCCTCACGGAGCCGATATCTGAGGGCGCGCCGGGCACGGCTGCGGAGATCGTCGAGCCGTTCCCGATGCACCCTCACGGGACCCGAAGGGTCGCCCAACACTGGACGGGCACGCAGGTCGGCGAGCGTGCGGCGTTCGCCGGCGACACGGGACGACATGGCTGTACGGAGGCGTCGCCGGGCCTCATTCACGCCGCGGCGCTCCTCGACGACATCCGGCACGACGAGGCGCGCCGCGTCGGTCGGTGTCGAGGCTCGCGCGTCGGCGACGAGGTCGAGGATGGGCGTGTCGGACTCGTGGCCGATCGCGCTCACCACCGGCGTGCGCGCTGCGTACACAGCCCGTACCAGCGACTCGTCCGAGAACGGCAGCAGGTCCTCGAGCGAGCCACCGCCGCGGGCGATGACGACGACATCGACCTCGGATGCCTTCTCGAGGCGGGACAGCGCGTCGATGACCTGCTGTACGGAGGTGACGCCCTGCATCTGTGCGTACTGGATCCGGATCACGGCGCCCGGCCACCGCCTGGTGACGTGCTGCACGACGTCGCGCTCGGCGGCGCTGTCCTTCGCAGTGATGAGGCCGATCTCGCGTGGCAGGAACGGCAGCCGCTTCTTCAGCGCCCGGTCGAAGAGCCCCTCGGCCTGAAGCATCCGCTTTCGCTGCTCGATCTGCGCGAGCAGGCGCCCCTCACCGAGCGGGCGGATGTCCTCGCACTGATAGGTGAGCTGGCCGTTCTTGGACCACACCGTCGGCTTGATCCAGGCCGCGACTGTCGCGCCCTCGCCGAGCGGACCCGCCACGTCGAGAACTGCAGCCGTAGTCGACAGTCGTACGGATACCTCCGCGAGCGTGTCGCGGAGCGTGAGGAACTGAGTGGGACCCTGGCGTCTCTGGAGCTCGATGATCTGGCCCGACACCCACACCGGACCGAGCCGCTCGACCCAGCTCTTCACCGCCTGCGCGACCACGCGCAGGGGCTGGGGATTCTCGGGGGAGCTCTCGAGGGGCACTGTCGGCGCCTAGATCAGGAAGCGGTAGAACGGCCCGTCGGGGTCGATCGGCTCGACGGTCATGGGCGAGGCGGCCATCCGCGCGAGAAGGCCCGGAAGCTCGGCGGGGTTGCCCATCTCGATGCCGACCAGCGCGGGACCCAGCTCGCGGTTGGACCTCTTGACGTACTCGAACAGCGTGATGTCGTCGTCAGGGCCCAGGACCTCGTCGAGGAACCGGCGCAGCGCTCCCGGCTCCTGCGGGAAGTTCACGAGGAAGTAGTGCTTGCGGCCTTCGAACACCAGCGAGCGCTCGACGATCTCGGAGTAGCGCGACACGTCGTTGTTTCCGCCCGAGACGATGGCGACGACCGTCTGGCCCCGTTCGACTCGTACAGCCGAGCGCAGCGCCGCCGTCGCCAGCGCACCCGCGGGCTCGGCGATGATGCCGTCCGTCTGGTACATGTCGAGCATCTCCGTGCAGATCGCGCCTTCGGCGACCGTGACGACCTCGATGCCCGCCGGGGCAATGACTCTGTACGGAGCGTCGCCGACCTTCCTCACGGCCGCGCCGTCCACGAACGTGTCGAGCCGCTCGAGGTTGACGGGTTCTCCTGCCGCCAGGGCGGCAGTGAGGCTGGCGGCACCGGCAGGCTCGACGCCCACGATGCGGGTCTCAGGATGCCGTTCGCCGAACCATGTCACGACACCGGCGAGAAGACCGCCGCCGCCGACCGGCAGCACGAGAACGTCCGGCGCCTTGCCCAGCGCTTCGACGATCTCGGCGCAGACGGTGCCCTGGCCAGCGATGGTGTCCGGATTGTCGAACGCGTGGACGATCACGGCACCGCTTGTCGCCGCGTACGCGTTCGCTGCGGCCGCCGCCTCGTCGTACGTGTCGCCGCTCACCACGAGCTCCACCGCATCGCCGCCGATCGCCACCATGCGGTCGCGTTTCTGGCGGGGCGTCGTCAAAGGGACGAAGATCCGCCCGTTGATGCCAAGTCGCTGGCACGCGAAGGCGACGCCTTGTCCGTGGTTGCCGGCCGACGCGCAGACCACGCCCGCGGCGCGCTCCTCGTCGGACAGCTGGGCGATCCGGTTGTACGCGCCCCGCAGCTTGTACGACCTCACCGGCTGCAGATCCTCGCGCTTCACCCACACGTCGGCGCCGGCCATCGCCGACAGTCGCACGTTCAGCTGCAGCGGTGTGCGCTCGACGATGCCGTGCAGTCGCGCCGTGGCGGCGTCGACGTCAGCAGCAGTGAGCACACGAGTCATAGCCTCAGACACTAGTCGCGATGCCCTTCGACGGAGGTCGGGTTGCAAGCTCGGCCAGCTCCTCGGTGGTCGGCTCGGCTCGCCGCAACAGCTCGACCTCCGAGGACGGCAGCGCGCGCAGCTCACGTCCCAGCATCGGCGTCACTCCCGCGGCGTCCTCGACGAGCTCCGGGGCGGCGATCTGTCGCACGGTCTCCTCGACCGCCTTCACCTCGTCCAGGACCTCGTTGGTCACCTTCAGGTCGCGGAACTTCCGCGCTGAGGCCATCACGCGGGTCTCCATCGAGCCCACAGCCTCGTTGTACGCCTTCACGCTCGAGGCGAGGCCTCGCCCGACGCGGTCGAAGTGGTGTCCCATCGTCGACAGCCGTCCGTACAGCTCCTGGCCCAGCGTGGTGATCTCCTTCGCGGACGTCGCCAGCGCAGCGTGCCGCCAGCCGTACGCCACCGAGCGGAGCATCGCAATGAGCGTCGACGGGGTCGCGATGATGATGTTCTTGGTTGCCGCGTACTCCGTCAGGTCGGGCATCAGCTGCAACGCCTCGGCGTACAGCGCCTCATTCGGCATGAACAGCACGACGAACTCGGGCGTCGCCTCGTCGGCCTTCCAGTACTGCTTGGCGCTCAGCGCGTCGGCGTGGCCGCGGACGTTCTTGGCGAACAGGCCCATGTACCGGTCGCGCTCGGACGGCTCGGACGCCTCCTGCGCGTCGAGGAACGCGTTGAGCGGCACTTTGGAGTCCACGTACACGAACTTGCCTTCGGCGAGCATCACCTTCATGTCCGGCCGGATCACCCGGTCGTCCGTGGACGACGTCTCCTGTTGTACGAAGTCGCAGTGCTCGACCATGCCTGCCAGCTCGACGACCCGCTTCAGCTGGAGCTCGCCCCACGCGCCGCGTACCTGTGGCTTGCGAAGAGCCGTGGTCAGGGCGCTCGTCTCCCGGCGCACCTGGTCACCGGTCAGCTGCACCGCACGAACCTGCTCTCGCAGCTCCGAAGCGATCGCGACCCGCTCCTTCTCCACCTCGGTCAACCGCGCCTCGAACCGGTCGAGGCTCACCTTCATCGGCGCCATGATCTGCTCGGTCGCCTTGAGCCGCTGCTCGGCGGACGCGTCGGCGACCTTGCTCTGCCTATCGAGCACCTCGCCCGACAGCACCTTGAACTGCATCAGCAGCGACTCGCGGTCAGCAGCGAGCTCCACGGCCCGCTGCACGGCTGCGGTCCGCTCGGCCTCCGCCGTCGCGACCAATGCCTGGAAGGAGGACAACCTCGACTGCATCTGTGCGGTCTGCTCCCGTGCCTCGGCGACGTCACCACGAGACTGGGCGATGACCGTCTCTGCCCGAGCCTCTCCCGCGCGGACCTCCGACGCCTCCGCACGCGCTGTCGCGGCGTCCGCACGCGCCCGTTCCGCCTCGGCCTTCAGCGCCGTCTCTCGCTCACTGACGACCGAGGCCGCGCGTGACCGAAACACCAGCCACGCGCTCACGGCGCCCAGCAGCAGCCCGACCAGGAGGGTGGCGATGATCGTGACGACGTCCATGGTGATGATCCTGCCGGTGCGCTCTGACATTTTTCGCATCGACACCCGTCAGAGGCCGTTTGCCGAGCGCCCGGCTCGGCAGAATGGCCCTCATGGCTTCCCACATCGACGACCTCGCCGCCTTCGTCGCCGCCTCACCCACCTCGTACCACGCCGCCGCCCAGATCGCGTCCCGGCTCGACGCCTCCTCGTACACCCCGGTCAACGAGACCGAGGGCTGGCCACCCGTCGACCGTCAGTACGTCGTGCGCGACGGCGCCGTCATCGCCTGGCGCGTCCCGGACGGTTGGCGACCCGACCACGGCGTACGCATCGTCGGATCCCACACCGACTCTCCCGCGCTCAAGCTCAAGCCGAACCCTGTGATCTCGTCAGCGGGCTGGCAGCAGCTGGGCGTCGAGGTGTACGGGGGTCCGCTGCTGGGCACCTGGCTGGACCGCGAGCTGGGACTCGCCGGTCGCCTCGTGACCCGCGATGGCGACGTACATCTCGTCTCCACCGGCGCGCTC
>JADGPB010000032.1 GCA_017882655.1 Propionibacteriales bacterium | reverse complement strand
CAGCGGCGTGCCGAAGGATGCCAGTACGAGGCCGAGGATGATTGCGGCGCCGACAAGGGTGAATGTCTTCTCGTCGCCGTACGCGATGATGACGAACACGGCGCCGCCGGCCTGTACGAGGTAGCGCCCGAACCCGAGCACCGACCCGAGCAGTACGAGCAGCAGCGGCGTGTTGCGCCCGAGCGTGGTGAACAGCACCTTGAGCGTCAGGGCCTCCCCCGTGTCGGGACGAGCCCGCTCCCGGGTGTTCACGAACGCCAGCAGGTACAGCCCCATCCCGACGAACGCACAGACGCCGACAGCGAGCGACCACCCCATCCCCGTGGTCGTCCCGCCGCTGAGCAGCTGCGCCAGCCACGGCATGCCCAGCGTGGCAAGTCCCAGGGAGATGCCGCCGTAGGCACGTACCTGCGAGATGACTCCGGTCCGCTCTCCTGTGTCCGGGAAGGCGGAGCCGATGAGTCCCCAGTACGGGACGTCGCAGGCCGTGTACGAGATCCCCCACAGGAAGAACACGACGCCGAAGAAGACCAGCTTGCCCGGCTCGGACAAATTGGGCACGGAGAACAGAAGCGTCGTCAGCAACGCCACGGGCATGGCCGAGAACAGGATGAACGGGCGCATCTTGCCCCACCGCGTACGGGTCTTGTCGATGATGCTGCCCATCACCGGGTCGCTCACTGCGTCGAAGATCTTCGTGGTAGCGAGGATGCCCGTGACGACCGCCATGCCGGCGACGCTGATGTGGGCGTACTGCAGCAGGTAGACGAGGATGAACGTCGTCACCGTGGTGAGGATGAAGTTCTGCCCGAAGCCGGCGATGACGACCGAGACGTGCTGGCGGCGCTCGCTCACCGGCGAGTTGACGAGGTCCATCACCGCTCCAGCATGATGGTCTTGATCTCGAACGGTCCGAACGGCACGCGATCGAGATCCAGTTCGCCGGTACGTCGCTCGAGCAGGTCGGTCTCATGGACGCCGCTGTGGTCGAGAGACGTGGCCACCGACGTCGTCGTGCTCCGCCCCAGGCTCTCGTACAGCCTCAGGATCACGCCGTTCCCGTCCTCGGCGACCTTCACCGTGTCGACGATCACGCCGGGATCGCTGCTCGACACGACGCTGTCGAAGCCGACGCCCTCCACGACCGTCAGCGGGTTGTTCAGCCGGTAGCCCTCCCGGATCACCGTCGCGAGGTCGCCGGGCTCGAAGGGCAGGAACGCGTACGTGAAGCGGTGGTCGCCGCGGTCGGCGGTCTTGTCGGGGAACGTCGGTGAGCGCAGCAGGTTCAGGCTGATGAGGCCGTTCTTGGCGCGGTGACCGTACTTGGAGTCGTTGAGCAGCGCGAACCCCCCGTACATGTCCTCGGTCGCTAGCCACTTGTGGGCACACACCTCGAACTGCGCCTTCTCTACCGCGTCACGCTCGGTGGTCGGCCGGGAGATGTGGCCGAACTGGATCTCGCACGTCGCCGTGTCCCCGTACCGTGCGGGCCGGAACTCGGCGCGCAGCATCCGGTGGGTCTCGTGCCAGGAGACACGCGTGTCGAAGCGTACGAGCGCGCTCCCCTGCTCGAGGATGACGCGCTGCTCGAGGGTGCCCTTCGGGAGCGTGTACACGTGGCGGCGCACCACGGTCGGACCGTCCCGGTACGTCTCCGCCTTGGACAGCGGCAGGACCTTCGGGACCTTCCGCACGTAGTCGGGCGAGATGTCCCACGCGTCGAACGGGAACTGGTACGCGTCGTCGTGCAGCACCAGCCGGTTCAGGCCACCGCCGGCGTGCTCGGCACCTTGGGCGTCGCGGCAGGACACGATCTCACCGGAGTCGGAGAACCGGAGCGTGAGGAGGCCGTTGCCGATGGAGTCGCTGGTGATGTCCAGCTCGTCCGAGACCTCGACCGGGGACAGCGGGTTCGCGGCGTACGGACCGACCTCGGCCCGGTACCAGTGAGCGTCGTGATGGACATGCTCGGTACGGGTGAACGAGGTCAGGTTGAGCGCCGACGGTCCCTTCCCGTCGGACTGCAACCGAGATCCAAGCGCCCCGATGTAGTCGTGGAGCTTCGTCTCGATCCTCGCGTAGGTCTCGCGTGCCTCACTGTGGACTCGGGCGATGGAGGACCCGGGAATGATGTCGTGGAACTGGTGGAGCAGCACGTCGCGCCAGTGCTGGGCGAGGGGTTCCCGGCTGTCGTCCCCCACGATCACGGCGAGCGCCTCGGCGTTGTGGAGCAGACGCTCCATCACCCGGTTGCCACGCTTCATGTCGGCCTGGGTGGTGTAGGTGCCCTGGTGCGTCTCGAGGTACAGCTCGCCCACGTGCGTGTGCTGGATCTCGCGTTGCTCGAGGGCGCGGAAGAACTGATCGGCCGTCGAGAACTCGACCCGCGGCAGCCCGTACAGGTCGTGCTCGCGGGCGAGCAGCTCGAGGTGGATCTCACCGGGTCCGCCTCCCCCGTCGCCCGCGCCGTACACCAGCAGTGCGCTGCCCAGATCGCGCTCGGGGTAGCGACGGACGCCGCCCAGGAGCCCGTCCGCCGCGGCTCGGCTGTTGTAGTCACCCTCCGGCGGCATGTGGACGAGCACGCTGGAGCCGTCGATCCCCTGCCAGGTGAAGGTGCGGTACGGGAAGGCGTTGATCTTGTTCCAGCTCAGCTTGATCGTCTGGAACCAGTCCATCCCCGACTTGCTGAGGATCTGCGGCAGGTTGCCGTTGTAGCCGAACGTGTCCGGCAGCCAGCAGAGGCGCATGTCCGCGGTCGCGATCCCGAACTCGTCGGTGAGGAAGCGTCGCCCCACCAGCGACTGACGCACGAGCGACTCGCCGCTGGGCAGGTTGGTGTCCGGCTCGACCCAGAAGGCGCCCTGGAGCTCGATCCGTCCGGCGGCCACCGCCTCCTTGATGCGCTCGAACAGCGCCGGCTGGTGATGCTTCATCCACCACAGCTGCTGCGGTTGGCTCGTGCCGTAGAGGTAGCCAGGGTTCCGGTCGATGGTGTTGAGCGCGCGGACGTACGTCCTGGCTGACTTGCGGCGCGTCTCCCGGAGCGGCCACAACCACGCCATGTCGAGGTGACCGTGCCCGATCGCCGAGTACGTGAGGTCGCTGGTCGAGGGCTGCGCCAGCGGCTCGGCGAGGACGCTCCGCGCGGCGAGAGTGTCACCGGAGACGAAGCGGGAGAACGCTTTCGCCAGCGCGACCTCGAGACGGCGCGCCAGGGCTGGCTCGTCGGTCGACGCGGCAAGGACCAGGAGCGTGAGGTAGTCGTAGTACAGGCCGTACGCGTCCTCGTCGCGGGTCACGACGCGCGCCCCGTGATAGACGGCCTTGCCGATCTCGTACAGCAGGACGCCGTTGAAGGCGACGTCGGCGTAGAAGTCGATGTGCCCATCCGAGAGGTCAAGGCCCGTGATGGGGCGGTACGACCCGCCGGAATGCGGCAGGTCACCCTGGATCCAGACCGTGCTCACGGAGTCGAGGACCTCGCCGCTGGTGGAGTAGACCAGACCCTCGCCGCGGATGCCGAGCATCACGCGCGGATCGGCCACGCCGTCGGGCACCTGGCCGGTGATGTGCAGCCACGCGCAGTCGAACTTGCGTCCCCAGGCGGTACCGGCCGCGATCGGCCGGAACCCGGAGCGATCGAGCTGCTGGTACGGGATGGGCTCGGGCGACGTCAGGATCTGCGCGTCGAGCTCGGCGACGGTCGTGAAGATCGACCCGCGGATCCGCATCAGCCGCCGGTAGTCGCGAGGTCGCTTCTGCGCCACGCTGACCAGGGTCTTCAGAACCTCGAGCACCGGAACTCCTGTTCGTCCCCTACCACCGAGGTGCCCGGTAGCTGCGCCCGACTGTACTTGCCCCGCGGGGCGTGGCTCAGATCACCGGGCGCGTGGCGGATCGAGGAGGCGATCAGAGGACGAATTGGTCCGATGGATCCGTCCAGTGGAAGGCGTCGAAGAGCGTCGACAACGTGACCGAGGCGACACGGATGCGATCGTCACCCACACCGTGCGGGATCCACAGCGTCTCGTCGTGGACTATCGCGCCGCAGCTGTAGACGACGTTGGGGACGTAGCCTGTGCGGTCGGCGCCCTGAGGCACCACGAGCGGTTCGGGAAGCACTGCCCGGACCTGCGTGGGATCGTTACGATCCAGGAGGATCGCCCCGATGGAGTAGACCCGCATGGGGCCGACACCGTGAGTGAGGACCAGCCAGCCCTCTGTCGTTTCAATCGGAGGGCCGCAGTTCCCGCTCTGTACGACCTCCCAGAGCGCCTCCGGTGTGTACACCAGCTCCTCCGGGCCCCAGTCGAGACCGTCACACGAACGGGTCAGAGAGATGCGTTCGCCATCGCCCCGACTCAGGGCGAGCATCATTCCCCCCACTCGTCTCGGGAACAAGGCCATCCCCTTGGCTCCGACAGGGTCCCCGGTCAGGCGGTGCACGTCGAAAGTGCGGAAGTCGCCAGTGGTGATCAGCCGTGAGGCGACAGAGTGCCCGTCGTAGGCGGTGTACGTGGCTCGGTAGCCCTCGGTGACCTCATCTCCGAACCCCACGAAGCGGGCGTCCTCCATCCCCATCCGCTCGTCGTCGGCGACGGGCAGTAGCACCCGGGAGGTCAGACCGCTGTCGTCGGGGAAGCTCGCCCGGTACGCAGAGCTCGCCATGGTGCGGATCGCGTCTAGCTGCTTCCGCGCTTCGGCCCGATAAAGCAGCTGGGAAGGCAGTCCCTGCAGCGCCTTCTCCACTTCATCGGCCTTGAAGGTCTCGGGGAGGGCTTGCCCTACGGAGCGGACCAGCTCTGAGACGTGCCCGTGGCGCTCCAGCGCCAGCAGGAAGTGTTCCTTGGTCCACACGCCACGGCCGACGGTGGGCAGACGCAGTGGTGTCTCTCGAGGGAGGAACCTCCATGTCAGGCCCGGTCCGATGATCGCCTCGCAGAACTGGATCGACGACAGGTGCGACTCCCCGATGGACCGCATCGACAGCAGCACCCGCAGCTCCCCCGCCTCGAGGCCTTCCTGATCAGGGTGTCGGACCGCACTGGGGTTGCAGAGGGCCGCGCCCTCGACTGCAAACTCCGCGGTGAAGGCAGCACCGAGCACGATCGACAGCTCCTGGCTGATCGGCGGCGCGTCGGCTCCCCGGACCATCGCCGCGTTGTCGACGAGGAGCTCGATGAGCCCGGTGTGACGGTCACCGAAGTCCTCGATGATGCCCTGAGCGAGCGCGGGGATCGTTTCCAGGGGCAAGGCGAGCACCCGGTTCATCACCGACTCCGTGCGGGAAGTCCCCCCCGGCATGACGTCGCCAGGGCGAAAGAGTCGCGCCACGACACGCTCGTGGGCAGCGAGGAGCTCAACGCCCTCGTCCCGGGCCATGGCGGTCATGTCGTCATCGCGCTGAGGGCTCGGATGTCATGGAGGGTGCTCAGGGCCGCGAGGGTGGACTCCGCACCGCAGTTCTCATTGCGGCCGTCGAGTTCGAGACCGTCGTAGCCCGCGCCGTCCGCCGGGTCGTACATCGCCGTGGCCGAGTCGTTGTCCCCCGTGAACCAGGCCCAGGCCTGACTCACGCCCTTAGCCCATCGCGGGTCACCAGTGATCCTCACGGCCTCGAGGCACGCGGCCGCGATGGCCGCCGCTTCGATGGGCTGCTGGTCCCACAACGACCCTTGGTCGTCGGGGCCACGGCCGTTCGTACCGGCGAGGGACAGGTGTCCGTACGGGCCGGTCTCGAGCCCGAGGAGGACGGCGAGGTGGGTGAGCCCCTGGTTCAGGGTGTCCACGTCGTCCAACGCCTCACCGCCGACGATGAGCGCCTGACACAGCGTTGCGTTCGCGTAGCGGAGCCTCTTCTCGGGCCATTGCCAGTGCTCCCCCACACCGCGGGGCAGCCGATCCAGGCAGTCCGCCAGAAGGTCGCGTGCGGCCTCGGATTCAGGGCGGACCGAGAGCACATCGGCAGCACCGACGGCCGCGAAGGCGCTGGCTCGTACGTCGACCGACCGACCCTGCGCCGCGACGAGGAAGGCGGTGAAGGCCCGGTTTTGGAGGGCGCTGGAAGCCCTCCGTGCTGCGGCCCCCAAGCCCTCGACCGCGCGGCCCCACATGTCGTCCGTGCCGGGGGCATCGAGCCACATTCCCGAGACGGCCATCCGGTTGTGCACCGTGCCGTTCGGCGTCACAGCGCTTTCCAGGAACCGGAGGTACACGTCAGCCGCTTCCTCGAGCTCCGGCGTCGGCTCGGGCTCGCACACGACGACGGCGAGAGCACGGGCGACGTCATCGGTGCAGTACCCGTGCTCGACGCGAGGGTGCCGAAGGTACGCGTGCTCGAACAGACCGATGTCCGTAGTCATCGCAAGAAGGTGCGTGTACGTGGCGGTCGGCAGCGGATCCTGCCCCGAGCCCGTCACCCGGCCACGCTGACGCGAGCCAAGTCGGAAGCCAGGGACTGGTAACGCTCAGCGACCACACCCCAGTTGTTCGCGCGGGCCGATTCGCGGGCCACAGCCTGGGCCTCGAGAGCACGCGACGGATCGGCGAGTGCCTCCCGGATCGCCGCGGCGATCTGGTCCGGTCGTTCGTGGTCCACCAACATTCCCCCACCCTGGGAGAGAAGCTCGATGGAGTGCGGGAATCGTGTCGCGATCACGAGCTTTCCCGCCGCGACTGCTTCGACGAGGACGCCTGAGGTGGCCTGGTCGCGGGAGTCGTACGGCAGCAGGATGAGATCCGCGGCAGCGACCTCCGCAGCGAGCTCGGCGGACTCGCGGTAGCGGCCGTCGATCTGCACGTCGCCCTTGAGGCCGATGCCATCGACGAGCAACGTCAGGGAGCGTCGGTAGTTCTCGCCTTGCTCGATGAGCACCTTGGGGTGGGTCTGTCCGAGCACGCGGTACAGCGGTGCCGGGTCCAGGTCGCTCAGGAGGGTCATTGCGTGGATGCCCCACTCGATGCCTTTGCCGGGACCGAGCAGGCCCCAGGTCAGGATGAGCGGACGGGCGTTGTTGCTCTGAACGGCTGCGGGCGCCCAGGCCACGCCGTGCGGGATGAGGTGGACCTTGTCCGGGGCCACGTCGTACAGGTCGATCAGCAGCGCCATGGCCGTACGCGTCATGGCGACGAGCGCACCAGCCAGCTCGCCGATCGCGGTCGTGAGAGCGCGCTGATGGGGTGTCGGCGCGGGCAGCACCGTGTGCATGACGACGATCGTCGGCTGCTGGATGCGGGCGAGGAGGTCGAGGATCTCGTCTCCGTCCGGGCCACCGTAGATGCCGTACTCGTGCTGGATGACAACCACGTCGCGGTCGTTGAGGAGTTCGGCGGCGCGCTCACGGCCTGCGGTATCGCCCGGTTTCAAGTCCCCCACGACATGCACCTTGCGTGTGTTCACAGGCGGACCGGCGGGTACGAGGTCGTCGACTCTCACAATGTCGCACTCGTCATCGCCGGGGCGAGAGATAGCGGTGGCGAGAGCAGCCGTGAACGTCGCCAATCCGCAGCGTGTAGGGGGGTAGGTGCTCAGAAACCCGAAACGAGTCATTGGGGCGGTATCCGTCCTTCACGGTCGACAATCCAAGGGCCGACCTTCGGCGAGACGTCTGCCGGATGGCACCTCCCGCGGAACCATGTTCCACATGGTCCGGTCGACGCCTGCACCCACTGACATGCAAGGGTTTCGCTCGTGGTCGTGCAGTCGTCGCTAAGGCCAGACTACACCCGGGTCGCTGCCTCCCCCTCTGGACGACCGCCCCTGGCCTCCCGTGGATGACGTGCGCTGCCCTCTTCGGACGTGCCGATTCTGGGCCCGAAGTCGGTCGAGAAGGCCATGCTGAGTCGGAACGAGAGGTCCCGAGAGGCGGTTGACACGGCGCACGGCGCCCTAGGCGCCCGGTCGGTTGACCGTATCGGTGGCCACCTCGGCTATCGGGCGCTGTGAAGATCGTGCGGTGTGGCGGAGGTACTCGAAGGCCTCCCCCATCGACAGGCCTTCACGCTCCGCCAGGACTCCCTTTGCCTGCTCGATGATGACGCGAGTGTTGAGCGCGCTCTGCAGCTGTCCGGTCAGCACTTCTTGGTTACGGATGCTCCAGTGGTTGATGATTCCGATGGTTGCCATGTCTGCCATCACCCTGGCCACCTCCAGTTCGTGGAATCCGAAAGGCTCGGTCCCTGCCAGGAACAGGTTGAGCGCTCCGATGGTCTGGTCCCGCAGCCGCATCGGCACCCCGTACGCGGTCTTGATGCCGGCGGACAGGGCTGCTGCCGCGAAGCGGGGCCAGCGCGCGGTGAACAGAGAGAGGTCGACCCCCTCAACCGCCCTGCCGGTGCGGAACGCGTCGAGGCAAGGACCGTCGTTGTTCTGCAGCTCGAACAGCTCCAGCATCCGGGCCTCCTCGTCGGTCGAGGCGAACACCCGGAGCGAGCTGTCCTGGTCCGCGAGCATGATGCCAGCAGCCGTTACTCCCAGCACCTCAACACACGCGCCGACAAGCCGATCTGCCAGGCTCATCAGGTCGAAGCCTGTGATCGTGGTGTCTGCCAGCTCGATCAAGGTCGCGAACAGCAACTCGTCATGAGTCGATGTCATGGCCACTCCTCCCCTTCCATCCTCACCATGCCCCATTTTCCACCCCGAGATGCGATTCATCTTTGCGGGGTCGGGAAAGAACCGGTCGGGGGTCGAAGCGGAGGGTCGATCGACGGCTAGTCGCAGATCTCCCACCCGTGCACCGTCACCGGACGCTCCCGTGGACCGCTGCGAGGCCGGTCCATGTCCCTCGACCGGTCAGCGGTCACCAGCGGTTGTGGACGTCCTCGGCCCATCCGACGAGGCCGTCGAACGCGATCAGTCCGCCGTGAGGCGTGTCGTACGTGCCGGACCAGTGACCGAAGCACTGGTCGGTCCGCGACGACACGACGACGAGGTTGTTGGTGGACCGCTTGTTGTAGAAGGGGACAAGAGTGGCGTCGAGGCCGCCGCCGGTGACGTGCCACGGCTGCCGCCAGTCGGCGAGGTCGTACTCCCAGGCCAGCTCGTCGTGGATCTTGTAGAGGTGACCGTCGACGACGAGTCCGTTCTCCGTCGAGCCCGTGCCAGATGTCCACATCCCGCCGACCTGAAGCCCGACGCGGCGCCCACGGGACACACCCGACCCCGCTCCCCAGTTCCACCTGACGTCGTACGGCCAGCGACCGCGGCCATGGTCGAGCACCGCCCACGACCCGGCGGGAACATCGTGCTCCACTCCGGCGATCGTGACGACACCGGCAGCCGACAGGGCGACGTCCTTGACCGTGTACTGGAAGCGGGTCTTGGACCACGGAACGACAACGGCAACGCAGTCATAGTCAGCGGGGCGCGTGACGGCGACGTCGAATGACGCCTCGGGAATGGACGCCCGGATCCGGGTTCCACCGTCTGGCAGCGGGTCGACATCGATCTCAAGGTCCTTCGCACGAGCTCGGGCCGGACCGGCGTTGAGGTTGGCCGGCAAGTCCACGTCGCGTGCAGGCAGGACTGTGACCGCCCGGGTCCAAGCCGAACCGCTGGCCCTGTCGAAGATCCACACCTCGTGCACCGCCGCGTAGTCGATCGACGACACCGTGAGCGCCAGGATGTGCGTGGGACTGATGACATTCCAGTACTCCCAGCGCTTCGTACGCCCCCAGACCCGGTGTGGTGCCTTCACGATCCCCGAGGTGTCGACGATCGGTCGCCGGGACCATCCGACGGCGGCCGGATTGAGCCGTCCGTCGGAACCCGTCAACGACACCGTCGTCGTGAGCTGACCCTGGTCCATGCGCCCCCTCGTCCCCGTCCTCATCTTTGAGGTCGGCGAGCCGTGTGTACAGAGCGTGGTCAAGAAGCCTGCCGGGCATGCAGAAGGGCCCGGCCGAAGCCGGGCCCTTCTTGGTGCTTAGGTCAGTTCAGGACGGTGATGTTCGCGGCCTGCGGGCCCTTCGGGCCCTGCGTGGTGTCGAACGACACGCGGTCGCCCTCGTTCAGCGAACGGAAGCCGTTGGAGTTGATCGCCGAGAAATGCGCGAACACGTCGGCCGAGCCGTCCTCCGGAGCGATGAAGCCGAAGCCCTTGTCGCCGTTGAACCACTTGACGGTACCTGTAGCCATGATGTCTCCTCTGTAGGAAGCGAAGCGCGCGCGGTTGCGGCGCTCTTGTGATGCTGTAATGAACGCTTCCCGCAAGGACTGCCACTACTGGAAAACCAGGGGTTCAACCAAACAAGCAAACGAAGATTCAACAACAACGCGTCCAGAGTACCAGCCAGTTCCCCAGGCGACGAATCGAGCGGCGGCCGCATCGACCTGATGCGGTCAGCCGACCAGCACTGACCGCGTCAGCGCGACCGGCGAGGCGGTACGAAAGGGCGTGCCGCCAGTGGACGAGACTCTCGCCACTCTCGCCGAACAGAGCGAGTAGCTGGGGATCGAGTGCGTCTAGGCCTGCTCGTAACGGTGAGGATCGGAGTCGAACGTCTTCGCGCACCCCTTCGAGCAGAAGTAGAACGTGGTGCCGTTGTGTTCGCGGGTCGCGGCCGCGGTCGCGGGGTCGATCTTCATGCCGCAGACGAGGTCTATGACCCGTCCAGTAGCGGACTTCTTCTTGCCGAGCATGGTTACTCCTTGTCGATGGGTGGGCTGGTTCGGAATGGCGCCTCAGAGCTTGCTTTTGACGGTCTGAAGCAGCGTGGCCGGGTCGAGCCACATGGAGGGGTAGTCCCCTTGCCACCGTTCGATGCCAGCACCGTCGATCAACACGAAACCGTGGCCGGGCAAGCCCGCATGCATCCCCTTGCCGAGGGTGCCATAGGCCTTGGAGACGGTCCCGTCATCCAGAAGGTAGGGCGTCTTGACGCCGAAGCTGTCCAGGTCGGGCTGGATCTGGGCGCGGGTGTTCATCACGATCGGCAGGACGGTGATGCCTGCCTGGGCGAAGCCGGGGTCCTTCTCGATTCCGGCCATCTGCTGGGTGCATGCGCCGCAGCCGGCTCCCTCGTTGAAGTAGAGGATGACCGCCTTGCCACGGTAGTCGGACAGGGAGACCGTGGTACCTGCGGTCGTCTTGAGGGTGAACGCAGGAGCCTGTACGGCGGCGGTGCTGTCGGTGGGACGGGCGCTCCACAGACCGTAGGCGACCAGGCTGGCGACAATGATGACGACCGTTGCCGTGACGATGCGGGTGATCAGGCGACGCTTGGCCTTCTTGGCCTTCTCACGAGCGAGCTCCTGCTTGAGTTGAAGGCGCGCGGTCTGTCGAGCGTTGGTAGTGTGCGTCTTGGTGGCCATGGTCAGTTCCTGTGTGCGTAGTGTTCGTGGGTTGGGATGTCGTGGCAAGTAGGCGTTTCGACCTCCGGATCGGTAGTCGCTTCCGTTTCATCGGGGTCGGAGGATTGCGTGGGTCGTCGACGGTCGCGCAGGGTGAACCAGATGAAGAGCGCGGCAACACCGAGCAGTCCAATCCCGAGGACCGGTTCGGGTACGGGTGCGAGCCAAGCGAGGACCGTCTTCGCGAAGCGAGTGACCCCTTCCCCTGCCGATCGCTGGAACCAGTTCGCGTTGCCCGTCATGGTCGTGGATCCGGCCAGCGAGATGATGCCGACACCCATCGCGAGGAACGCCGTCGCCACAGCCATGTTGACGGTGTTGGTACGCAAGGTGTGTCCGGCCACGCGAAGGGTGACCGGCCTGGCCCTACCCCAACGTCGCCGGTCCAGGTGGGCCGCGTCCCACACCAAGGCCATGATCAGCAGCGGGATCACCATCCCGAAGACGAACGCCAGTCCGAGCAGGAATCCCCCGAACGGGTTGCCGGACAGGGCCGAGAGGGTCATCACGCCGACCAGGACCGGAGCGCAGCAGCTGGAGGCGATGCCGGAGAAGACGCCGAGGCTGAAGAACGTCGCCGAGTCGGCGCGGGTGGTGTCGGTGGCTCGCAGGACTGACGGCATCGACCACATCGTGCCCGTCAGCGCCAG
>JADGPB010000363.1 GCA_017882655.1 Propionibacteriales bacterium | reverse complement strand
GGTTCCCTAGGCTGGGCTCGTGGCGGACGTGTGGCAGACAGCGGTGGTCCGGGCTCTCGAAGAGCCTGTGACGCGGCTGGTCGGCGACAAGACCGGCAAGGCGTTCGAGGTCCTGGGGATCCGGACCGTTCACGACGTGCTGCGGCACATGCCGCGTCACCTCATGAGCGGCACGGACACCACCGACCTGTCGCAGCTTCTGGACGACTATCGCCGAGGTGTGGTCGACGACTACGTGGCGGTCATGGCCAGGGTCGCATCGGTGAAGCAGGCGGGGGACCCCTCCCGGCTGCGCCTCGAAGTGCGGCTCACGGACGGTACGGGCTTCCTCGAGGTCACATTCTTCGGCAAGAAGCACATGATCGACTACTGGCAGAAGCTCCTGAGCCGCTCCGAGCGGGGGATCTTCGCCGGCAAGCTCGGCTGGTTCCGCGACCGGCCGCAGCTGGCACACCCAGCGTTCGCCATGGACACCCGTGACGGCTACATCGGCAGCGCGGACAGCATGCGCGTCGCTCGTCAGGTGATGAAGTCGAGCTACATCGGGCTCTACCCGCAGTCGTCCAAGCTGCCTACCTGGACGATCTCCGAGTGTGCCGAGCTGGCGATCAACCACATCGCAGGCCTCGGAGACGCGTTGCCGGAGTGGGTACGCGACGCGGCCGACGTGATCGACTTCGAGGCGGCATGCCGCGCGGTCCACCTTCCGACGAGCCGGGAGGAGCACGCCGCGGGTCGCCGGCGGCTGATCTTCGACGAGGCCTTCGCCACACAGGTGGCCATGGCCTACCGTCGCGCGGACTCCCGGTTGCACCGTGCCCGTCCCAGGCCGCGCCGCACCGCGGGGTTGCTCGACGCGTTCGACGCACGGCTGCCGTTCGTCCTCACCGAGCAGCAGCAGGCCGTCAGCGAGGTCATCTTCGGGGAGCTGGAACGCACCCGGCCGATGCAGCGGCTGCTCCAGGGCGAGGTCGGCTCGGGCAAGACTGTGGTCGCGCTCCGGGCCATGCTCACCGTGGTCGACGGGGGCGGTCAGGCGGTCCTGCTGGCGCCCACGGAGGTGCTTGCCCAGCAGCACCTCGCGACCGTACGGGAGCTGCTCGGCGACCTGGGTGCCGGAGCGACTCTCGGCGCTCCCGAGATGGCGACCGACGTCGTGCTCCTCACCGGGTCGACGCCTGCGTCCCAGCGACGCGACCTGCTCGACGGCATCGCGTCGGGAGCCGCAGGCGTCGTCATCGGTACCCATGCCCTGCTCGACCAGCGCATCGACTTCGCCGATCTCGGCCTGGTCGTCGTCGACGAGCAGCACCGGTTCGGCGTGGAGCAGCGCAATGCACTCGGTGTGCGCGCCGACCAGCACCCCCACGTTCTGGTCATGACCGCAACTCCGATCCCGCGGTCGGTCGCGATGACCGTCTTCGGCGACCTGGACGTGTCGACCATCACCGAGCTGCCCGGCGGCCGTGCTGACGTGACGACCACCGTCGTCGACCAGGTGACCCGCCCGGCCTGGGTGGACCGCGCGTGGCAGCGGGTCGCTGAAGAGGTCGCGCAGGGGCGTCAGGCCTTCGTCATCACACCGCGCATCACCGCCAAGGACGACGCGGGCGGCGCTTCGGTGGAGGAGATGTACGCGAAGCTGTCCTCGGGCCCGCTCGCGACGTGCAAGGTCGGCATGCTTCACGGCCGTCTCCCAACCGACGAGAAGGCAGACGTCATGCGCCGGTTCGCCGCGGGTGCGCTGGACGTCCTTGTCGCCACGACCGTCGTCGAGGTGGGCGTCGACGTGCCGAACGCCACGGTGATGGTGGTCTGCGACGCGGAGAGCTTCGGCATCTCGCAGCTCCATCAGCTCCGCGGTCGTATCGGCCGGGGCAGCCATCCCAGCGTCTGTCTCCTGCTCACCTCGGCGGAGGAGGGCACGAACGCCAGGGAACGGCTGAACGCCGTCGCGTCGACCCGCGACGGGTTCGTCCTGTCCGAGGTCGACCTCTCTCAGCGCCGCGAGGGTGACGTCCTCGGGAACAGCCAGTCGGGCACGAGATCGAGCCTGCGCCTGCTGCGGGTGCTGGAGCACGCCGACGACATCGCCCTGGCCCGCACGCTCGCCGAGCAGGTGGTCGAGCGAGATCCGCAGCTCACCGATCCAGGCGTTCGCGACTACGTGACTCAGATCGAGCGGCTCGCTGAGGGGGATTGGCAGGAAGCCACCTGACACCGGTTCGCCGTAAGTGCGCGTAAGTACGTACGGTTGGCCCATGCCTGATCACGAGAGCACAATCGCCACGTACCGCGAGCAGGAAGAGGCGCTCGTCTTCATGGGGTTCGACCAGGCGGCAGCGTGGTCGCTCGGCAGCAGGATCGCGGAGAAGGCCCTCGCGGCAGGTCATTGCGTCGTGGTCGACATCCGCCGCCCAGGTTTCGTCCTCTTCACCGCTGCTCTTCCCGGCTCGACGCCTGACCAGGCGGTCTGGGCAGCGAAGAAGGCGGCGGTCGTGCTGCGGCTCGAGAAGAGCAGCGCACTGGCGGCCGCCCAGTTCGAGGCCATGGATTTCGACCCCTCGTCGATCGGCTGGCTCAGCAAGGAGGAGTACGCGCTGACGCCCGGCTCGTTCCCGATCCGCGTTCAGGGCGTGGGCGTCGTGGCTGCAGTGTCGGTGAGCGGGCTCTCGTCAGAGGGCGACCACGCGCTCATCGTCGACACGTTGCGTGAGTGGTTGGCGATCCCCGATGCCGGGGCTCTGGGCTAGACCGGCCGCTTCCCGTACCGGTACTCGAGCAGCGGGTCTGGGCCGAACTCGAAGCGGCGGCCAGTGATCTCGGTTGCCGTGATGCGTACGAAGTTCGTCTTCACCGTCGGAACCCAGGGACGCAGCGGCAGGGCCTCGACCCGCGACTGCTCCTCACCGGGCGGGACGACCTCCGCTGAGCCCTTGATGACGACGCTCCAGCCGTCGTTGTCGTTCCAGCCGTCCACCTCGAATGCCACCTGCTGGTTGATGACGACCTCGACCAGCTTCGAGCCCTCGGCAGTACGGAAGACGACGCTCTCACCATCGACGACGAAGTTGAGGGGGAAGATCTCCGGCATGCCGTTGACGGCGGTTGCCAATCGACCGACCTCCTGGCTGGCGAGATGGTCCCAACAGCGACTCTCTTCGAGGACGGTCACAGGGTTCGTGGATTCGGCCATGGCCAATTCAAACACGCCCCTACCCTGAGGTCTGTGGGCAGGGTGATCGCTGGACGATTCAGAGGGCAACGACTCGCGGCTCCTCCGGGGGACCGGACGCGCCCGACGAGCGACCGCGTGCGTGAAGCGGTCTTCTCGTCACTGGTCTCCTGGTGCGGAACCGGCGATGTCGCCGGTGACGAGGCGCTGTCGGGCGTCGGCTTCCTCGACCTGTACGGAGGCAGCGGAGGGGTGGCGATCGAGGCGGCCAGCCGCGGCGCCGGCCCCGTACGGCT
>JADGPB010000362.1 GCA_017882655.1 Propionibacteriales bacterium | reverse complement strand
GGACACGACTGCGTCACCGCCGGCCGCGCGGGCCATGTCGGCGAGCGCGACGAGCGCATCCTGGCGCGCACGAGCGAGCAGGTTCACGGTGTCGGGGCCAACCTTGGGCTGGGTGGTGCGGGTGGTGGTGCCGACGACGATGCCGACAACGCCTGTGATCTCTCGTCCGGCAACGGTGTCGGAGGTGGACAGCGGGAGGTCGATCGCCACGAACTCGGGCTTCTTCGGCGCCGGCTCCGGCACGGGGGACGCCTGCGGAGGGCCTTGCACAGGCGCCCAGCCGCCGGGTGATGCTTGCGGCGCCGGGGGCTGGCCGTACTGCGGCTGACCGTACTGGGGCCCGAACTGTCCCGGCTGCGGCTGCCCCTGCTGCGGCGGCTGACCCTGCTGCGGCGGCTGACCCTGCTGCGGCTGACCTGGCTGACCGTAGCTCGGTCCCGGCTGACCGGGGTGTCCCGGCTGACCGTACGGAGGCTGGCCCGGCTGTCCCGGCTGCCCGTAGGCTGGCTGGCCCGGCTGGCCGTACGGCGGCTGGCCCGGCTGGCCGTACCCAGGAGGCGGCCCGTACGCGGGCTGACCCGGCTGACCGAACTGAGGCTGACCGAACTGGCGCGGATCTGGCTGCCCATATGTCATGGCGCCAGTGTAGGGATGCACACGACTCCTACCGAAGAAACCGGTCGTCGCCACGAGGACGCAAGTCGATAGCATGACGCGGTGACCGACCAGCCGATCCCTGACGAGCGCGACGTCTTCGAGCAGATGCAGGTGCGCCTCGACAAGCGCGCGGCGATCCTCGCTCAGGGCCGCGAGACGTACCCCGTCCACGTGGACCGTACGCACTCACTGAGGCAGGTACGTGAGGGCTGGGGTCAGCTGGGCGCGGGCGAGGAGACAACCGACATCGTCGGCATCGGCGGCCGCGTCGTCTTTCTGCGTACCTCCGGCAAGCTCTGCTTCGCCACCCTCGCCGACGGCTTTACCGCCGACGACCCGGGTGAGCGGCTCCAGGTGATGGTGTCGCTGGCCGAGGTCGGCCAGGAGTCACTCGATCTCTGGAAGACCGACGTCGATCTGGGCGACTTCGTCTACGTCAAGGGCCGCGTCATCGCGTCACGCCGCGGCGAGCTGAGCGTGCTGGCAGGAGAGTGGGCGCTCGCCTCGAAGGCGCTGCGTCCCCTGCCCGTCCTCCACAAGGAGCTGTCCGAGGAGACGCGCGTACGACAGCGCTACGCCGACCTCATCGTGAGGCCGGAGGCCCGCGACATGCTCCGTACGAGATCGGCCGTCATGCGCTCGATCCGCCAGACCCTCCACGACGAGGGCTTCCTCGAGGTCGAGACGCCGACGCTGCAGACGATCCACGGGGGTGCGGCCGCACGCCCGTTCCGTACGCACCTCAACGCGTTCGACATCGACATGACCATGCGGATCGCGCTCGAGCTGTACCTCAAGCGCGCCATGGTCGGCGGCGCCGATCGGGTGTACGAGATCGGCCGGATCTTCCGCAACGAGGGCATCGACTCCTCGCACTCTGCGGAGTTCACGATGCTCGAGTCGTACGCGGCGTGGGGCGACCAGTTCACGATCGCCGCCACCACGCAGCAGCTCATCGTCGACGCGGCGGACCGCGCGCTCGGCACCCGCGTGGTCCCCGGCCACACCACCGACGTGAACCTCGACGGCGAGTGGGCCTGGCTGCCCTTCTACCCCGGGCTGTCCGCAGCGCTGGGCGAGGAGATCACCGTCGAGACCCCGATCGAACGTCTGCAGGCGATCGCGGCCGCCCGCGACATCGCGTACAAGCCGGGCATAGGAGTGGGCAAGCTCGCCATGGAGCTGTTCGCCGAGATCGTCGAGCACACCCTCGTACAGCCCACGTTCGTCTGCGACTACCCCGCTGTGGCACAGCCCCTCGCCCGGCCGCACCGCGACGACCCACGCCTGGTCGAGGCCTGGGACCTCATCGTCGACGGCGTGGAGCGCGCGACCGGGTTCTCCGAGCTCATCGATCCGGTGATCCAGCGCGAACGCCTCACGGAGCAGTCGCTCGCTGCGGCAGCCGGTGATCTCGAGGCCATGCAGCTCGACGAGGACTTCCTCGCGGCTCTCGAGCTGGGCGCACCGCCGATGGGCGGTATGGGGCTCGGCATCGACCGCTTGCTCATGCTGTTCACCGGCGCGGGCATCCGCGAGACGATCCTGTTCCCGCTCCTGCGGCCTCAGGGCTGACGGCCGTACGGCCCGCGCAGACGCCGGAGTCGGCCCGTACGCACGGCTTGTCGCTACCAAGGGCTAGTCACAATCTGATAAACGCTTGCCCCGGAACCGTTCCCCGTGATTTGCACGTAACAGGTGTGGTACATACTGACACCTCATCGGCACGGTTCTGGGGAAGAAGAGCTGAATGGCAGAGACGACCTTGGAGGGGGCCCGAGACGGCGCTGTCGCCATCGAGGGTCGTACCCCTTGGCAGATCACCCGTTCGCGCTTGCTCCGCGACCGAGGGACGCTCGTCGCCATGGGCGTCGCCATCTTCTTCGTCATCCTCGCGGCCATCGCGCCTCTGCTGACGGCGTGGAAGCTCATCGACCCGTACAGCCCGCACACAGGGCTCGTGGGTGGTCTCGGCTCACTGCCTCTCGGCTTCTGGGGCGGCGTGACGAGCACTCATTGGATGGGCGTCGAGCCCGGTACGGGTCGGGACCTCTTCTCCAGGGTCATCTCGGGCCTCACGGTGTCGCTGCTCGTCGCCGTGTGCGCAGCGCTCGTCTCTATCACGCTCGGCACGATCATCGGCATCATCTCGGGCACGGCCGGTGGCCGGGTCGACTGGCTGTTCTCGCGCGTCATCGACTTCGTGCTGAGCTTTCCGCAGACGCTGATGCTCATCGCCCTGTCGACGATCGTGATCGACATACTCAAGGAGGCACTGCACGTCGAACGTACGCCTGCGTCGATGATCTTCATGATCCTCGTCATGGGCTTCTTCGGCTGGCCCGGCTTCGCCCGCATCATCCGCGGCCAGGTGCTCTCGCTCAAGGAGCGCGAGTTCGTCGAGGCTGCGCGGTCGCTGGGCGCGGGCCGTTGGCGGATCTACTTCAAAGAGCTCCTTCCCCACCTGTGGGCGCCGATCCTGGTCTACTCGACGCTGCTCATGCCGCAGAACATCGCCACGGAAGCCGCCCTGGGCTTCCTCGGCGTGGGTATCCAGGCACCCACCCCGTCGTTCGGCTCGATCCTCAACGACTCGGTGCACTACGCAAGCGTCGATCCGCCGTACTTCATCTTCCCGGGGGTCACCCTGTTCCTTGTGGTGCTGGCGTTCAACCTGGTTGGCGACGGCTTCCGCGATGCACTCGACCCGAAGGCTGATCGTCAGTGATCGCCGCTGACGGTTTCATCAACACAAACGGATTAATCAACACAAAGGAGAGCGCCGTATGAAGCGCAGGACATTCGTCGCCGGAGTCGC
>JADGPB010000361.1 GCA_017882655.1 Propionibacteriales bacterium | reverse complement strand
GACAAGCAACGCGCGCTTCGCCTCGAGGCCCTGCTCGGCGAGCGCCTGGAGCCCATCGGCCTGGCCGCAGAGCAGCCCTTCGACGAAAGCCCTGGCGAGGTAGGAGCGGGATGCGGTCTCGAGCCGGATCCCGTGCAGAGCCCCGGTCGCGTTGGGCAGGTTCGGTGTGCGTTCGCCCTCGAGGTACGGGACGAGCACGAGCCCGCCCGCCCCGGCCGGCGCGGACAACGCGAGGGTCGACAGCTCGTCGTGGTCGACGCCGAGGAGGGTCGCGGCGGCGTCGAGCACCCTGGCTGCGTTGAGCGTGCAGGCGAGGGACAAGAAGTGTCCTGTCGCGTCGGCGAAGCCGCTGACAAGACCGGATGCATCGTGGCTCTGGACATCGGTGACCGCAGCGACCACCCCCGACGTGCCGAGCGACAGCAGGACGTCACCGACCTCGAGCCCGAGCCCGAGAGCTGCCGCAGCGTTGTCGCCGGCGCCCGGGCCGATCAGGCAGCCGGTGCCGTGGACCGTGCCGATGGCCTCGGCCGGCCCGACGACCCGAGGCAGGATCGCGTCGTGGCCGAGGGCCCGGATGAGCAGCCCGCGGTCGTACGCGTTCGTCGTCGCATTGAAGTAGCCCGTGCCGGACGCGTCGGACCGGTCCGTACAGAGCGCTTCGAGCTGCGGACCGAGCGGCGACTCCTCCGCCGGGCCATAGCCCGCGAGCCGCCATGACACCCAGTCGTGAGGCAGCGCCACGGCCGCGACCCGATCCGCGTTCTCTGGCTCCGCATCCCGGAGCCAGCGGAGCTTGGTGCTCGTGTACGAAGCGACCGGAACGCATCCCGTGACGTGAGCCCAGTGCTCGGCGCCCAGCTCGGCCGTCAGGTCAGCCGCCGCCTGAGCAGAACGGGTGTCGTTCCACAGCAGCGCGTCGCGGACGACGCGACCCTGCGCGTCGAGCGCGACCATGCCGTGCTGCTGTCCGCCTACCGCGATAGCCGCGACACCGTCGAGGCCTCCCGCCTCGGCGAGCGCAATCTGAAGTGCCTCCCACCAGTGCGCCGGGGCGACCTCCGTCCCGTCCGGGTGGCTGGCGCGACCCTGCCGCACCACCGCACCCGTGTCGGCGTCGCAGACGACGACCTTGCAGGACTGGGTGGACGTGTCCACCCCGGCGACGAGAGGCATCAGCGTGCGTTGAGCAGGTGCTCGATCGCCAGCTGGTTGAGCCGGACGTGTCCGTACCCCTTCACGCCCAGCTCGGTGACGTCGATGTCAGCGAAGTCCTCCGGCCCGGAGGCGATGAGGTCGGCGACCGTCTCGCCCTCGGACAGCGTCGGCTCCGCGAGCTCGAAGAGCCCGGAGGCCTGCATGGCTTCCTGCACCTCGGGATCGGCGCGGAACGCGAGCGCGCGCTCCTTGAGCAGCAGGTACATCTGGATGTTGGCCGCGGCCGAGTCCCAGACCCCGTCGACGTCCTCGGTGCGCGAGGGCTTGTAGTCGAAGTGGCGAGGCCCGGTGTAGGTGGGCCCGCCGTTCGGGAAGCCGTTCTCGATGAGGTCGACGGTGAAGAACGCGGACGTGAGGTCGCCGTGGCCGAAGACGAGGTCCTGGTCGAACTTGGGGCCGTGCTGGCCGTTGAGGTCGATGTGGAACAGCTTGCCGGCCCACAGCGCCTGGGCGATGCCCGCGGTGTAGTTCAGGTTCGACATCTGCTCATGACCGACCTCGGGGTTGAGACCCACCATGTCGGCGTGCTCGAGCTGTGCGATGAAGCCCAGCGCGTGGCCGACCGTCGGAAGCAGGATGTCGCCGCGGGGCTCGTTCGGCTTCGGCTCGATGGCGATCCGGAGGTCGTAGCCCTTCTCCAGGATGTACGCGGCCACGGTGTCGATGCCTTCGGCGTAGCGGTCGAGCATCGCCTTGTGGTCCTTGGCGCCGTCGTACTCAGCGCCCTCGCGGCCGCCCCACATGACGAACGTCTTGGCGCCGAGCTCAGCGGCGAAGTCGACCTGACGGATGACCTTGCGCAGCCCGTACCGGCGCACCTCACGACGGTTCGACGTGAACGCGCCGTCCTTGAAGACCGGATGGCTGAACGTGTTCGTCGTGACCATCGGCACGATGAGGCCGGTCTCGTCGAGCGCCTTCTTGAACTTCGCGATGATCTGGTCGCGCTCGGCGATCTTCGTGCCGTACGGGACGAGGTCGTCGTCGTGGAACGTGACGCCGTACGCGCCGACCTCGGCGAGCTTGTAGACGCTCTGGATGGGGTCGAGGTGTGGCCTGGTCGTCGGGCCGAAAGGGTCCGCGGCTTCCCAGCCCACGGTCCACAGACCGAAGCTGAACTTGTCGTCGTGTGTGGCGGTGGGCATCCTGAACTCCTTCGTTGAGTACGGCCCTAATTGATTACGACCACAACATAATCCATGTCGGCGGTCCGGCGGTACCCGTCACGGGCAGTTTCCCAATGTCAGTCGAAGATCGGGTCCAGGGTTCGGGTGCGTTTGAGCTCGAAGAAGCCGGGATACGCGGTCATCTTGACAAACCCATCGAACAGGTCGCCAGCGGCCTCACCCTTGGGGGCCGGTGAGATGACCGGTCCGAACAGGCTCATGCCGTTGACGCGGATCACGGGCGTGCCGACGTCCATGCCCACGGGGTCCATGCCCTGGTGGTGCGAGGCGCGCAACGCCTCGTCGTACTGGTCGGTCTGCGCCTCGTCGGCGACGGCCGGATCGAGCCCGACCTCCTCGAGCGCGGCCCGTACGGTCTCGGGCGTCTTAGGCTCCTGCCCGAGGTGGAACCGGGTACCGAGCGCCGTGTAGAAGTTGCGCAGCGCCTCGGAGCCGTACTTCTGCTCGACAGCGATGCTGGCCCGTACGCCGATCCAGTCTTGCTCATCCATCATCTGCCGGTACTCCTCCGGCAGATCTTGCCCCTCGTTGAGGACGGCGAGGCTCATCACGTGGAACGTGGTGTGGGCGTCACGGACCTTCTCGACCTCGAGCATCCACCGGGATGCCATCCATGCCCATGGGCAGAGCGGGTCGAACCAGAAATCTACGGCTGTCGTCATGGCGACCACTGTGCCACGAGGGGTTCAGGAATCGATGCGGGCGACCTCGGTGGCGGGTTCCTGATGGTCGAGGCTGCGACGCCAGGTCGGGATGAACCCGATGATCGCGAAGATTGCCCCGATAGCCAAGGGCCCCAGCACCAGTAGCACCAGGTACGCCACGGCGGACGGGTGCTGAATCGGCCACTCGAGGGGCACCAGCAGAGGCAGTGTCATGCAGCGCAGCCTAGTCGAGCGGACCGAAAAAGAGTCCGGTCACTTGTCCCAGCGAAGCCGCGCGTCCCATGGCCGCTGGCGCAGCGTCATGCGGACGGCTTCCGCCGAGACGCCGAGCGCGGTGAGGAAGAGCGCCATCCGTACCGGGATGCCGTTGTCCGTCTGGTGGAAGATCGCGAGCCCGGACAGCTCGTCCACCGTGGGCGA
>JADGPB010000360.1 GCA_017882655.1 Propionibacteriales bacterium | reverse complement strand
CTACGCCGACGTCGCAACGAGCTCGAGTACCCCACCGCCGGCACGGGTGCTTCAGATGTCGACGAGGCAAACGACGCGGTGGCCCAGTCACGCGGCATCGTGCAGGCTGCCGAGAAGCTTCTTCCGAACCTCGGCTTCTTCGTCTGAGCCCGCTGCCGACTCCTGCCCACACCTGCCCAGCACGGGCAGAAGTGGATCCAGCGATGTTGTGAGGATGTTGTGCACGACCCCGGGAACGACAGTGGCTCTGACTATTTATCCTAGTCAGAGCCACATTCGTACAGTGTCCGAGAGAGGACTTGAACCTCCATGCCCTTTACGGGCACTAGCACCTCAAGCTAGCGCGTCTACCTATTCCGCCACCCGGACGAGTGCTCCGGTGTCTCCACCGGCCCGCATGACTATAGCAACCCCGTCGCGGGGATGCGATTCAGCCCTGCACCTTGCGAGCGGTCTGCTCGAGGCGCTCCACGTACGCGCGCCACCAGTCGGCATCACGGTCCGGCAGGTTCGTATTGTCGGCACGGAGACCGACAGAACCGTCGATCAGCTCGCGGACGATGTCGGCATGCCCCGCGTGACGCGAGAGGTCGTACTGGAGGTGCACGAGCACGTACTCGAGGCTCACTGGGTTCCGCTCCGCCGGCCACCAGGGCACGTGGCCCTCTGCGTCGATGGGCAGGGCCGCGATCGTGGCGTCGGCATGCGCACAGGACCGAACCCACAACGCCTCGATGTCAGCGCGGGTCTCGTCGGGGAGCGCCCACATGTCGTCGTTGTCCTCGGCGTCCGGGCCGAAGCACTTCGGTGGGTCGGGGAACGGGCGGCCCATGCAGTCGCCGAGGTAGCCCGCCTGCACGGTGGCTGCATGCTTCAGCAAGCCCAGCAGGTTGGTGCCCGTCGATGTCATGGGGCGTCGTACGTCGTAGTCGCTCAGCCCTTCGAGCTTCCAGGCCAGCGCGTCGCGCGCGGCGGTCAGATATCGAGCGAGGAGCTCTTTGGTCTCTGGCATGGCCAGAGCCTGCCATGCACCTCCGACATTTCCGAGCCCTTTATGCCGCGCCCGTCTCGCCACGTGCGTAGTGCGGGCCACCGGACACATCGTCGAGGGCCTGGGCGATCTGCAGCGGGAGCTCGGTGTCCTCGACGTCGAGGTACGGCTGGAGCTGACCGGCCGTACGCGCGCCGAGCAGGGGAGCGGTGACACCCGGGGCATCGCGGACCCACAGCAGCGCCACCTGCGCGGGAGTCAGGTCGAGCCCCTCGGCGGCCATGGCCACTGCTTCCACGACCCCGGCGGCGCGCGGCTCGAGGTACGGCTCGACGAACCAGCCGAGATGGTCAGAGGCGCCACGGGAGTTGCGCGGCGTGCCCGTGCGATACGCGCCCGTGAGCACCCCGCGACCGAGCGGCGACCAGGCGAAGAAGCCCAGCCCGAGCGCACGTACGGCTGGCAGGATCTCCACCTCGGCCCGCCGGGCAAGCAGGCTGTACTCGACCTGCGTCGAAGTCAGCGGCACTCTTCCCGGGACGGCCCTCTGCCACGTCACCGCCTGCGCAGTCTGCCAGCCTACGAAGTTCGACACCCCGGCGTATCTCACCATTCCCGCGCTGACCGCGTGGTCGATCGCCGACAGCGTCTCCTCGATCGGCGCCTCGCCCCACGCGTGGATCTGCCAGAGGTCGATCGAGTCCGTACGGAGTCGCTTCAGGGAGGCCGTGAGATCGTCGAGAAGCGTCCGCCGCGAAGTGTCGACGACCCTCACCCCGTCACGCGCCACGAAGCCCGCCTTGGTGGCGAGCACGATGTCGTCGCGGCACCCCGCCTTGGCGACGATCGCGCCGAGCAGTCGCTCGACCTCACCGTGCCCGTACGCAGCCGCGGTGTCGACGAAGTTCCCGCCAGCCGCACGGAACGCGCCGAACAGAGCGTCCGCGTCTCGGGCCGACGTGTCACGTCCCCACGTCATCGTGCCGAGGCCGAGTCGGGACACACGCAGCCCCGACGTACCGACCTGGCGCGTATGCATGCCTCGACCCTATCGAGGGCCTACCTCGCGGTCACGACATTGGTGACGAGCAGGCCCACGACGGCGAGGCCGGCCAGGACGCGATAGATGACGAACGCCGTGAACCGGTTGTGCGCCACGAAGCGGAGCAGCCAGGCGATCGACGCGTACGCTACGACGAACGCCACGACCGTACCGATCGCCGTTGCCCCCCAGCCCACGGTCTCCGAGACGCTCTTGGAAGCCTTCACCGCCTGCAGCCCACCCGCGGCGAGAAGCGCCGGGATGCCGAGGAAGAAGCTCCAGCGCGTCGCCGTCACGCGGTCGATGCCGCGGAACAGCCCGCCGGAGATCGTCGCACCGGAACGGGAGACGCCCGGGATGAGCGCGACGCACTGCCACAGACCGAGGATCAGAGCGTCCATCAGTGTCATCGACTCCTCGCCGCGGGGGGTGCCGCGGGGGGCGGACTGGACGGACGCGCGGTCGGCGAACCAGAGGACCACGGACCACAGGATGAGGGCGGCGGCGACGACCCACAGGTTGCGCAGGCCTCCCTCGATGATCTTCTGCAGGGCGAGGCCGACGATCGCGATCGGGATCGAGCCCACGATGACGCCCCAGCCGAGCCGGTAGTCCGGGTTCGAGCGGGCTTCCTTCGAGAACAGGCCCTTGAACCACGCGACCGCGAGCCGGACGATGTCCTTCAGGAAGTACAGGACGGCAGCCAGGATCGCGCCAACCTGGATGATGGCCGTGAAGGCCGTGATCCCCGCGTCGTCGATGGGATACCCGAGCAGCTTCTCGACCACCGTCAGGTGACCGGTGCTGGAGATCGGCAGGAACTCCGAGAGCCCCTCGACAATGCCCAGCAAGATCGCGTGCCACCACGCCATGATCAGTTCCTTTCGGTCAAGCCTGCGCCAGGCTATCCGGTCGTCGGGGTTTCCCGAGTCAGGCGTCCGCGCAGGTCCCACAGGTATCGGACATCGGTCATGCTGCCGCCGAGGATCGCTCGCGTCCTGCTGACACCGTCGCGCACCCCTCCCTCGCGGGCGTAGAACGCGCGGCCGCGGGAGTTGGCCTCAAGAACCCATACCAGCGCAGCCCGATGCCGTACGGCCAGTAGGTCGAGTGCCGCGCCCAGGAGGAGCGCTCCGATGCCCTGTGCCCGGGAGGTGGCGTCGACCCACAGATCCCAGATCTCGCCCGCTGCGGTCGCGCCGGGATCAGCCGAGGCGCCCGCCGTCACGAACCCCACGACGCGGCCGTCCAGGTCGGCGACGAGGATGTCGAGCGGCGTGCCGTCCACGAGGGCGCTGGTCCAGCGGGAGACGCACGCGTCGTACGACAGAGAGTCGAGGTACGCATCGGGCAGCAGGGCTCGATACGTACGTGTCCAGCCGAGGTGGTGGATCGTGGCGATCGACTCGGCATCGGCCGGTACGGCCGGCCGCACGGTGACCTCAGAGCGGGATGTTG
>JADGPB010000359.1 GCA_017882655.1 Propionibacteriales bacterium | reverse complement strand
ATGTTGTAGCCCCCGACGAAGCCCGTCTTGTGGTCGATCACGAGGATCTTGCGGTGGTCGCTGCCCGAACTCCGGGGGTCGAGCATGTGCAGGCCGCCGCCGCCGAACAGCGGGTGTCGGCGCACCACCACGGAGGGCGGGAACTGGAAGAACGATCGCCGCACGACGAGGTTCGCGAAGGTGTCGTACGTGATGTAGACCTTCACGCCACGCTCCGCAGCGGCGATCAGCGCGTCCTTGAACTTCTGCCCGACCTCGTCGCCCTTCCAGATGAACGTCTCGAAGTAGATGACCTCCTGCGCGCCTGCGATCGCTGCCAGCATGTCCGCGTACAGGTCCGCGCCGTACGTGTAGACGGTGATGTCATCGCCGGCGGCGTCAGCCTCGACGGGCGCCAGCACCGGGAACGTGGCGGCAGGACGGTGCTTGCGCCCGCTGTACCGAGCCGCGAAGATACCCGCCACCGCAGCCGCCTCAACCACGAATACCAGGGTCGCGAGCCGGGCGGCGAGCCGCCCCAGCCGTTCACTCTCACCCATGCCGTCAGCGTAGCGGGGCGCCTTCCGGATCGGGCCGAAGAGCCTCGCGTTCGTGGCTATCGCAGCCCAGCAGCCCTTGGTAACCACGAACGCATAGGCCGACTCTCATCGACCCGCGATTCAGCGTCCCATAACCCTGATCGCGAGGCTCTCGGCGTCGGGCCAGCGGCCGTGCCTGGCTGAGTGCTTGAGCGTCGGAGGGCGCCAGTAGAGTGCGAGGCGCGATGAGCGATTCACTGTTTCCCGATCTGTTCAGCTTCGACGACGCGCCTGTGGTTCCCGCGTCGAAGCCGGCGACCGTGCCTGCCGACGAGCCTGGCCCGGCGCCGGAGCGCCCGCAGAAGTCCCGTCGGAGCATCGACCTGTTGAAGGGGTTGAACCCGCCGCAGCGCGAGGCGGTGCTGCACGAAGGCTCGCCGGTCCTTGTCGTCGCCGGTGCTGGGTCGGGCAAGACGCGGGTGCTGACGCGCCGTATCGCGCACCTCGTCGCGGAGCGCAACGTACATCCCGGCTCGATCCTCGCGATCACGTTCACGAACAAGGCGGCCGCCGAGATGCGGTCGCGGGTGGGTGAGCTGGTCGGCGGACGGGCCAAGCTGATGTGGGTGTCGACGTTCCACTCCGCGTGCGTACGGATCCTGCGCCAGGAGATCGACAACTTCGGGCTCAAGCGCACGTTCTCGATCTACGACGACACCGACTCGAAGCGGCTGATGACGATGGTCGCGAACGAGCTGAACATCGACCCCAAGCGCTTCCCGCCGCGAGCGTTGCTCAACTGGGTCTCCGATCAGAAGAACGACCTGATCGACCACGAGACCGCCAAGAAGAACGCGGTCGGGCCGGTGCAGGAGGCGTACGCGCAGGCGTACGCGACGTACCAGCGACGCCTCGCCGCCGCCCAGGCGCTCGACTTCGACGACCTCATCATGACGACCGTCAACCTGTTCCAGGCGTTCCCCCTTATCCGCGAGGCCTACCGGCGGCGGTTCCGGCACGTACTGGTCGACGAGTACCAGGACACGAACCACGCGCAGTACGTGCTCGTGCGCGAGCTGTGCGGCCAGGTCGCGGACGGCGGCGAGGCGGTGAGCGTCGAGCCCGCGGAGCTCATGGTCGTGGGCGACTCGGACCAGTCGATCTACGCGTTCCGCGGGGCGACGATCCGCAACATCCTGGACTTCGAGAAGGACTTCCCGGGAGCGCGCACCATCCTGCTGGAGCAGAACTACCGCTCGACGGGAAATGTTCTCAGCGCCGCGAACGCCGTCATCTCGCGCAACCCGAACCGTCCGGCCAAGAGGCTGTGGTCCGAGGCCGGTGACGGGCCGCTGCTGGTCGGCTACGTCGCCGACACGGATCAGGCCGAGGCCCAGTTCGTCGCGTCGGAGATCGACAGGCTGGCTGACGCGGGAACCGCGACGTACGGCGACACAGCGGTCTTCTACCGGACGAACGCGCAGTCGCGGTCGTTCGAGGAGGTGTTCATCCGGGTCGGCCTTCCGTACCGGGTGGTCGGCGGTGTCCGCTTCTACGAGCGCAAGGAGATCCGTGACGCGATCGCCTACCTGCGCGCGATCGCCAACCAGGCCGACGACGTCTCCGTACGACGCATCCTCAACGAGCCCAAACGTGGCATCGGAGACACCACGGAGGCGGCTGTCGAGGAGTTCGCGATCTCGCGGCGGATCCCGTTCGGCGAGGCGCTGGACCGGGCAGGAGAGATCAACGGGCTGCAGAACCGCGCGGTGACGCAGCTGACGGCCTTCTCGACGATGATGGCGCGGCACCGTGACCTCGTCGCCAAGGGTGCGCCTGCCGACGAGGTGCTCAAGAGCATCCTGTTCGACTCGGGGATCATCGACGCGCTGGCCGCTTCCACCGACCCGCAGGATGCGACCCGGATAGAGAACCTCAACGAGCTCGTGAACGTCGCTGCTGAGTTCGTCGCGTTGGCCAACGCGGTGGACGTGACGGTGGGCGACGAACAAGGCGAGGAGCTCGTAGGAGCACCGGAGCCGGACGACTCTCTGCCCGGGTTCCTCGAGCGGATCGCGCTCGTCGCCGACTCCGACCAGATCCCGGACGAGGGCACGGGCGTCGTCACGCTGATGACGCTGCACACCGCCAAGGGGCTCGAGTTCGACACGGTGTTCCTCACGGGGATGGAGGACGGCGTCTTCCCCCACGAACGGGCCCTGAACAACCCGGGCGAGCTGGAAGAGGAGCGCCGCCTCGCGTACGTCGGCATCACCCGGTCGCGCAGGAACCTCTACCTCACGAGGTCGATGGTCCGCGTCGCGTTCGGCAGCCCCAGGTCGAACCCGCCCAGCAGGTTCCTCGACGAGATCCCCGCCCACCTGTTCGACTGGCGCCGGCTCGGACCCAGTCTCGGCGGCTACCAGAGCCACACCTCGCGAAGCGAGAGAGGGTACGGGCAGGGTGGCACCGTCACTCGCGGCGGCGTACAGGTCGGCTTCAATCGCTCGACTGCGCCGCGCGCGATCCCGTCGCTGGCCCCGGGCGACAAGGTGCTGCACACGTCGTTCGGGCTGGGTACGGTCCTCACGGTCTCCGGCTTCGGCGTCGACTCGAAGGCTGACGTCGACTTCGGGTCCTTCGGCGTCAAGCGCCTCGCGCTCAAGGTCGCCCCCCTTGAGAAGGTCTAGTGACGCGCACTACGCGCGGGACTCAGATCAGCAGCCGTACCGGCAGCTCGGTCTCGACCGCACCGCTCGGCCCGCGCTCTACGCGGTACGCGGGGTGGTCACCCAGCTCCGAGACCGCCTCGACGAAGCGGCCGTCTCGGAACAGCAGCGCTGTGTGCTGGTCGACGGCGTAGCCGCCCGGAAGAGCGCCGGAGGCGACCCAGCTGAGGTACTTGTCGCGCCTGTCCGGCTCCTCGAGGTAGTGCGGGCACGCGCTGCCTGGAAGGAAACCCAGGCCGTCGTGGAGGAG